>CALECM010000059.1 GCA_937949745.1 uncultured Bacteroidales bacterium
AAAAGAAGTATATAGAGAAGATCTGGCATTATGCGCTGTGTGATATCGCAACCGGTTATGAGCTGAACAGTAATAGTTTTTGTTACGGGGAAGGCTATCCTGCACTAAGAAGGGAGGAAGTATTATATTATGAAGGAGAACCCTGGTTTCAAATAGCTACTTCGAAAGAATATCAGTACGGGCCTTACGGTAATATCACCTATTATATTAATTATGGTGATGAACAGATTGATGAAAAACTCTATACGGAAATCCTTTACCATGAAGACGATAAAAATCTTCACCTGGTAGGTATCCCGGTAAAAGTCTCCGTATATGATGATCATGGTTTGCTTCGTTTAAAAGAAGTATTGATTGATGAATATACCGGAAAGGTGAATACGATGCACGTATACAGTTCGCCAAATGAGAAAAGCACGACTGATTATAAATATGATATTTACGGTAATGTCACCGAATTGGAGTTGCCTGAGAACCTCCGGGGCCAGCGTATGAAATACGAATATAGTTATGATCCGGAAGTGCAAACCTATGTGACACGGACCGGCAACTCTTACGGGCATGTTTCTTCGGCGGTATATGATTATAAATGGGGAAAACCACTGGTCACAACCGATATCAACGGGGTGGATATCCGTTATAAATATGACCACCGCGGACGTCCCCTCAAAATCACGGGTCCTTATGAAAGGTATTATACGATCAAATATTATTATTCCGTGGATGACCTCCGGTGGCGTCACGGCCATTATTCCAATTCTTATGCCGTAGCCCAGACTGTCCATTATGATCCTTTATACAGGGAGCATCCGCTGTCAACCGTGGTGATCTCCAACGGCTTTACGCGCCATCAGGTGAAAAAGGATAGTGAAATTGATCAATCACCCATTCGTGTGGTGAGTGGTAAAACCTATTATGATGAATTTGGGCGTGTGATCACCCAGTACGATCCGGTGGAAGAATGGCAGGATATGTATCTGTATAATAATAACATAGAAAGATATAGTCGTCCTACCCGTTATACCTACGATATTCTGGACCGGCAAACCTCTATTGTCCTTCCGGATGGGAACAGGACGGATATGAATTATGGATTCGATTATATTAATTTTTATAATGGTCGTTCTTATTATACCTGTTTTAGTCAGGAAGTGACCGACGCAAGGGGTTATATTACCTCTTACCTGACCGATTACCGCGGCCTGCAGAAAGGGATACATGCGCCGGAGTATGCCAATACATATTTTTATTACAATGCACTGGGCGAACTGGTCCGGTCAGTCAATCCCGATGAAGTTCCCACTTATTACGAATATGACATGCAGGGCCGTCGTACGGTCAGGAAACATATCGACGCGGGAGAAGAGCGTTACGGGTATGACGCTGCCGGCAACCTGGTAAGTAAGCATACTGCTAATCTGGACCTGTATGGTTTTGGTCCTGTGGAATATGATTACGACTATAACCGGCTGACCGGGATCCGCTATCCGGGAAATCCCCAGAACAACGTTACTTACCGTTATGACCTCTATCCGAATGGAACCGGCAGGATCAATGAAATCGAGGACGCGGCCGGACTGCAGCGTATGAAATACGGATTGCTGGGAGAAGTAACGGAACATGAACGGGTATTTGTGTTGCCGCACGAACAGTTTTATGCCTTTACCATGAAATACAGATACGACACCTGGAACCGGATCAGTTCCATGGAATACCCGGACGGGGAAAGAGTACGGTATGAATATGGCAGGGGAGGACATTTAAAAAATGTGATAGGTAAAAAACCGGGACATAGTGAAGAATATTATTTACAGAATATGGAATATGATAAATTCGGGAATTTATACGTAGCAGAGACGGGATATTCCCATTCAAAATATGAGTATGATGAATTGCAACGTATAAAAGGGAAAACAACAGCATATGGTAATTATGACGGACATGATATTTCATATCGTTATGATGCTGTGGGTAATATTGAAGAGATCGATAAAACCGTTTATATAAATAATAAACCTTACAAAACCCATACCACATATGATTATGACGGTCTTAACCGGATGACTACCTCTCACGGTACTATTAGTGGAGATTCCGGGTATGACTTGTTTATAGATTACTCAGCATCGGGAAGAATAAAAAATAAATTTAATGCTAATATACTTTGTCATTCAAATGGGGATGAAGAAATTACAGGCTATGATAATAGCGATTATCATTATGATTCCCGCATTTTAGAAGGTACCCGTTACGATCAGGGAAAACCGTCGGAGATTATGAAGAATGGCAATATAACCCGGCTTAAATGGGACAATAATGGCAATTTGACTGAAAAATCTTCCAATGGCATGGGACAGGGATATTACTGGGATGAAGAGAACCGGTTGACTGCGATGTATCAGGGAAATCAATTCGCTTACTACGTTTATGATGCGGGCGGGGAACGTGTCTTTAAGAACTTGGGTTTTTGGGAAACGATGAATATCAGCGGACGCTGGTATGATATGATTGACTTCCGGGAAACGGTCATGTATCCTTTTCCTTATATTGTAGCTACTCCCAAAGGTTATACGAAACATTATTACGCGGGATATCAACGGATATGCAGTAAAATCGGCGGCGGCGGGTTAAGTGAACTGAAGAGTACGGATATGTTATGGGAAGAAAAGCATGACAATGACCGGGAAGCTTGGAATAACTATTTTATGTATTATTTGGGCTTTGATGATTCTTACGATGTTAATTTCAGAAGTTTGTTCTCTTTGAGCGATGATTATATCGACGAGTTGTTTACAGAGGATGAAGCTTATTATTACCATACGGACCATCTGGGCAGTTCCACTGAGATCGTCCATAAAGAAAAAATCATCCAGAAACTGGAGTATCTGCCTTTCGGGGAGTTGTGGTCTGACAAGCGTTATAGTGGTTCCTGGGAAGCTCCGTACACTTTTTCCGGCAAGGAACGCGATAGTGAAACAGGTTTTTCGTATTTTGGCGCCCGATATTATGACAGCGATATGAATATATGGTTAAGCGTGGATCCGATGTTGGATAAATATCCTTACCAAACTTCTTACGCATATTGTTCCAACAATCCGGTAAATAGAGTTGACCCGAATGGATTAACAGATTATGAAGTAAATGGAGTTAAAAAGAAAATAGAAGATGGAGTAAATAACCTTAAAATAAGCGTGAATCAAAGACAATTTAATAGGCTGGAACGAAAATTTGCCAGAAATAATGGAGGATACGAGAAGTATAGAGATAAAATATCTGTAAAGAATGGATATACAGTATCAAATAATTCAGGAGAAGTTTATATTTCAGAAACTGGAATAACCGTATTACCGTCATTAGAAGCAATCTATTATGCTCCTGGAGGGCAATCATATTCCGATTGGAGTAATTCAAATAGTTTAGGCCCATGGAAAGAAGGAATGCCAACAGAAGCTATATTGAATGGTCAAACTTTTGTTGTCTCGGCAGATAATAATAACTATATAAATCTTTATAGTGAGAGTCTTAAGGAGAGATTTGAAATGATTTATAAAATGCAGAACAATATACAAGGCAAATACTGGAGTCCTATTTCAAATATAATAGGGTTCGAAATGCTTATGGGAGTAGCTTGTTCTTATTCCATAAATCCAACTGTATTATCCATTTTCCCTGCTTTTCAACCTCCAAGTACTTCCGAGGTATTTGATAGAGCAACAAATAAGCATAATGATAAATTGAAGAAATACTATAAGCAATACGGAATTATTAAATAAAGAGATAACGATGAATTATTTAAAAGTTAAAAGACATATTATTGACAAGAATTCTTTTTTGTTTTCAAGTATCATAATTTTTGTTTCCTTAATCTTGAGTTATTTGATATACCTAAACGGATTTAGTTTTTCTTTTCGTAGTATTATTCTGATATTATTAATCCTTATTTTATCCTTATCGTCATTGATTTACATATTTATAAATTTACTCAGATGTCGAAACTTTAATGTGCTTTGGGAAAATCGTTTTAAAAAATATGATATATGTTTTTGCAAAATAGATATAAAACAGGATGATTATAAAATCCAAGCACTTTACAGTTCATATACTGCAACAATGAGTTCTTTTCCAAAAGCGACTAATGCTATTTATATTGAAACTGGAGAGTTTATGTTACTTTTTTTCTCAATAAAACAATTCGGCTTTATTCAAACGGTATTAAAACCATTTATTTTTCTCAAAAATGAAAAAATTAGTATGCAAAAAGAACATTTACATATAATTAGAGATTTTGATTCAATAGAAACAGCTAATGGAAAAATAATAATTTTTCCTAATAAACATGGAATTAAAGAAATAATAATTCCTCGAAATGTTTATTACGAAACTCTTCCCTGAGGCCAATCCACCGTAATTTGAGTCTTATATTTAACTTAAATAAGTTTAGTATGGGAAGTTCCATATTTTTTCCGGGAAAGAACCCGATAGTGAAACAGGTTCTCGTATTTTGGCGCCCGATATTATGACAGCGATATGAATATATGGTTAAGCGTGGATCCGATGTTGGATAAGTACCCTTCATTTAGCCCTTATGTGTATTGTGCGAATAATCCGGTAAGATATTGGGATCCGGATGGAAGATGGATACCAGGATTGGATGATAATGGAAATACTACTTATACTGCAGAAAAGAGGAGATAATTTGTATACATTTCAGAAACAATTTGGAGTAGGGAAAAAAGAAGTCCTATCTATTTTTAATTTATTATAATATGAATACGGATGATGAGGCAAAATTTGAATCAGGACAATATATTATTGGAGGTAATGTGGTCAAAGAACATACCGGAAGCGATGTATTGAAAGGTCAATAGAGTAATCTTACCAATACTCAGAAAGCATCGCAGATAATGTTTGGGATGATGTATGCCAATGAAACAGAAAATTATGATAATGATGGAAGAGTTAATTTAAATGATTACATTGACGGATTTAATATTTTTCATGGTGTTACTTATTTAGAAAATGTGAGTATACCTCTTAGGGGAGGAGGCACAATGCAAGTTTACAGTATGAGCATCCCTTATGCAGCTAACAATAATCCTCCAACTGTATTGCGTAAGGGACAACCAATAAAAGGTCCAGATGTGAATGGGGTATGTACTCAAACATTCTTAACCGGGAAAAATTTAAAAACGAATCATTCCACAGAAGCTTTTGTGATAAAATTTAATGGAAGGAATTATGAAAAATATAGAAAAACATATTATTAAAAGTGCACAATTAAAAGTATTATTACCTGTTTTCATGGTGTTTAACACTGTTTTTGCACAACCTTATACGAAAATAGATACAATAAGACCTGTTGACATGGTATCAAATTCTATTCCCATTCTATCAACAAAGGAAGAAATTGTTCATATTTTAGGAAAACCTGAATTTACTAATTTCGATCATTTAGTACACATATACAAACTAATGCGACTGGAATATGATACCAGTTATTATTTCAATGTGATGTATTATCCTGGAGTTACTTATTTGGAAAAACAGGAAAAAGTTAGACTAGAAAGTATTGACTTTAAAAAAAATAAGAAAATTGTAATATATACTCCAAGAATTAAAATATCCGGAAAACTAACATTAAAAGAGTTGCTAAGTAAATATCAATATAATGATGATGATTTTGGAATAGCTTCATATATGGCTTTATTTCCAAGTAGCAAGCGAAAAAGTCAGAAATTATTTAAAACTGTGGCTTTTTCCACAGGAGAACATGACAGAATTAATATTACATTATATTTTTCCCCTAATGGAAAATTAAGAATGATGTTTATTGATGCTTATGATTTCTGAGTGTCCTATCAACCGGTTGCGTACCATTTTGGCACCTGTCTCATCAGGCCAAAAGCAATTTTCATAGAAAGAACACAATATCAATATTATTTAGCGAACGAAGAGAGATATATTCTCTTCGTTTTTATTTTTGTCTTCGTAAGGCATAGCCTAAAATAAGGCTTTTTGAAATATCCCGTACCATGTTGCACCTAAAATTATCGAAGAGATTGATAGAACCGTTTATATAAATAATCAGCCTTACAAAACCCATATTACGTATGATTATGACGGCCTTAACCGGCTTATCAACTCTAACGGCATTATTAAGGATAATTCCGGTTATTCTTTGATGATGGACTATTCGCCTGCAGGAAGAATAAATAGTAAATCTAATTATAGCCTAAATGGGAATGAAGAAATTACGGGATATGATAGGAGCTATTATCATTATGATTCCCGTATTTTAGAGGGTACCCGTTACGATCAGGGTAAACCGTCGCAGATTATGAAGAATGGCAATATAACCCGGCTTAAATGGGATCAGAATGGTAATTTTACTGAAAAATCTTCCAATGGCATGGGACAGGCATATTACTGGGATGAAGAGAACCGGTTGACTGCGATGTACCAGGGAAATCAATTCGCTTACTACGTTTATGATGCGGGCGGAGAACGAGTTTTTAAGAACTTGGGTTTGTGGGAAACGATGAATATCAGCGGACGCTGGTATGATATGATTGACTTCCGGGAAACGGTCATGTATCCTTTTCCTTATATTGTAGCTACTCCCAAAGGTTATACGAAACATTATTACGCGGGATATCAACGGATATGCAGTAAAATCGGCGGCGGCGGGTTAAGTGAACTGAAGAGTACGGATATGTTATGGGAAGAAAAGCATGACAATGACCGGGAAGCTTGGAATAACTATTTTATGTATTATTTGGGCTTTGATGATTCTTACGATGTTAATTTCAGAAGTTTGTTCTCTTTGAGCGATGATTATATCGACGAGTTGTTTACAGAGGATGAAGCTTATTATTACCATACGGACCATCTGGGCAGTTCCACTGAGATCGTCCATAAAGAAAAAATCATCCAGAAACTGGAGTATCTGCCTTTCGGGGAGTTGTGGTCTGACAAGCGTTATAGTGGTTCCTGGGAAGCTCCGTACACTTTTTCCGGCAAGGAACGCGATAGTGAAACAGGTTTTTCGTATTTTGGCGCCCGATATTATGACAGCGATATGAATATATGGTTAAGCGTGGATCCGATGTTGGATGCTCTTCCGTATCTGAGTCCGTATGTTTATTGTTCTAATAATCCGATTGGAAGAGTTGACCCGGATGGAAGGTTGGATGATGACTATTTTAATCAATATGGGAAGTATTTAGGTTCAGATAATTCTTCGACAGATAAGGTTCGTATCATAAAACAAGAGACTTGGGATCAAGTAAAAGATAATATTTCTTGGACTGCGGACGACGGCTCTACGATTATAAGCAGCGGGGCCGGTAATGCAATATCTCAAGATGCTTCACAATCAAATATGTCTGATAAGGCACAATTATAACTATGATACACAATGAAATAAATGGATTCTCTTTAAAAAAGAGATTGATGGAATTTGAGGTTCTTCCTATGGTTGTTTTTTCAAGTATATTTTTCGCTCGCATATAAAAACTTAAGGAACATATTATCATAATTTAGATTAGAGTGCTAACGTAAAAAGCTCCGTACACTTTTTCCGGCAAGGAATTTGACGAGAAAAACGAATTTTTCGTATTTTTGGGTCTGATTATGATGATTGCGGTGGGAAAACCGGTCATATACTCGTATGATAGGTGAGCATTGATCAATCCGGAATGATGGGGAGGTAAATGATAGGGATCGATAAAATCATGTGAATGAGTCCTAAGTAATATGATGAGATTTTAATTATAAACCAGTAAAATTAAAGAGTATGCATTACAAAAAATTATTATTTGTTGTTATCTTTTCAGTCCTTTTTAGTAGTTGTAATATTTTATTTTTTAAAAATGATTTACCTCAAATAATGGGCTTGGAAAAGATTGAAGTAGAAAATGTAAAAAAATTAAATGAATGGACAGGAGAACAGGGAGAAGGAATTACGTTGGAAGTTTATAGGATTTCACAAAATAATATCCGGACTTTTGAAGATAACTCAGTAAAAAATCTTCCGGATAAAAAAGATGGAAAAGAGTGGCAAAAATATGATTGGCATACTTTGCCTGTCGATAGTTCGTATAAGGGCATTTTTACTATGGGCTTAAATTACTCCGGTGATAATAATAATGTAAGAGATGCACTTGATGAAATCAAAAAATTAATAGGGTTTAATAATAATTATAATATATATTATTCATTCTATTACAGACCCGATAAAGAAAATCCGCAAAATGTGCAACTTTTCATATTGGATGTTGAAAACAGGAAATTATATGCTGTCAATAGGTAAATTTGAAATTAATAGATAAAATACTAATTATGGACCGCTTGAATTAAAGCGGTTTTTATTTTCCAATGAAAGCCGTTAAAATAAATTGTCTTGCGGAACATTGGGCGTTTCAGGATAATATAATAATCGGGAAACCAGATTATTCTAGAAGTTACGCATAATAATGATATTAAACCGTAAGAAATAGTATTCATTTTCTTTCATAACAGAATAATAAAAAATCTTCTTTTAACCGCACTCCTCATTACTTATATGGCTTTTTCAGTCATAGATTCTGATTCTTTTTGATTAAAAATAATTTCTTGTCAAAGATTATTCTTTTGGTTATAAAAATTCTCTAATGTTATAAAATATATTACTTAGGGAACAAAAAAAAGACTTCCGTGTTATATTAGGCAGAATCACTATTAGACGGGAAAGAATGGTCCATCTATTGAGGATCATAAGAGAGATTAATTTTCAAAAACGTGCAAAATTGCTGGTATGAGATACGGTTCCGGGAGAGTGGGCCTCCTGGTTTTTGCATTCAGGTCATCATACATTATTATACTGAATATTTGAATGAATACGGGTAATGAAATTGAATATAGGAAAGCATAAAAACAACAGGAGTTATTTTTCCGGTAAACATAAAGAAGAGAGGCCTTTCCGGGGAGAATTATACAACATTGAGCAGCTTAGGCAATTTGCCCGGGAAATTGCCAGGAACCAGCAGATCGTTAGCGGTACCCGTGATAATTACCTGCTGGATCGTTTAAATTACAATGATGAAGTATTAGAAAGATTCAATAATACTACGCTTTCGGCACCCAGGCTTCATTACATTTCTCCCGCGACGGAGTGGCTGATCGATAATTATTATCTGATCGAAGAACATATTCAATTAGCCCGTAAACATTTCCCAAAAAGTTATAACCGGGAATTACCCTGTATGGTGTATGGCCCCAATAAAGGATTACCCAGAGTCTATGATATCGCGTCCAATATTATTCTGCATGTGGATGCCCAGATCGATGAGGAATCGCTGGTTGAATTCTTTAAAGCGTATCAGACCGAATCGGTACTGAAACTAGGAGAGTTGTGGGCGGTGCCTATTATGTTACGCCTGGTGCTCATCGAAAATCTCCAAAGGATAGCTTCACAATTGGAAGTCGACCAGCGGGACAGGGATCTGGCTAACGAATGGGTGGATAAACTCGAAGATATAATTTCCACGAAAACCTCCGGACTGGTGGACGTGATCTCCGATATGAGTAAGTCTAAAATACCCCTGTCGAGTGCTTTTGTGGCGGAATTTTGTAAAAGGCTTGCCTCCCGGAAATCTTCTTTAAAACTGGCTAAGAACTGGATTGAAGAAAGATTGGCGGAAGAGGGGACGACCAGCGAAGAGATGATCAATATGGAAAGTCAGCAACAGGCTGCCGACCAGCTTTCCGTAAGTCATAGTATTAAAAGTTTACGTTTCCTGAATAATAACGACTGGAAAAATTTTGTGGAAGAGATCAGCGTCGTGGAAGGTATTTTAAGGGAAGATCCCGCGAATGTCTATTCTACAATGGATTTCACTACCCGTGACTATTACCGGCATACTGTCGAATCTTTGGCCCAACGCTCCCCGTACCAGGAAACCGAAATTGCACGGGAAGCCGTCGATATGGCGCGCAACGCCATGGCAAACGGAGAAACCCGCCGATGTAATCACGTGGGATATTATCTGGTAGATGACGGATTGAATGCTTTGAAGAAAACCATCGCCGTAAAACAGACTTTAAAATCCAAGCTGAGAAGCGGCTTTAAGAAACGACCTTTGCTTATTTACCTGGGATCCGTTACGATTCTGACTCTGGCCGCGACATTGGGATTTATGCTGATCACCAGTTCTCCCGGAATGCCCGTTACCGACGGGCGACTGATCGGAGTATCGATAGTTTTTCTGATATACGTCAGTCAGCTGGCCGTATTCCTGGTTAACTGGCTGGTGAATCTGCTCGTAAAGCCACGTATGTTACCCCGGCTTGATTTTTCTGAAGGTATAAACCCGGACTGTAAAACGATAGTCGTGATTCCCACCATGATCACCCGTGAGGATAGTATCGACGGCATATTACATGATATAGAACTTCATTATTTATCCAACCGTGATGATCAGCTTTATTTCGCATTGCTGACCGATTTTGCCGATTCAAATCAGGAAACGGAAGACAATGATCAAAAACTTCTGGACAAAACCCGGAAAGGGATCGAAAGATTGAATGAGGCATATGCGGAAGAAGGAAAGTCGCTTTTTTACCTTTTCCACCGGCCCCGGCTATGGAACCCGGGAGAACAAAAATGGATGGGATACGAAAGGAAAAGAGGAAAGCTCATGGCCTTCAATACATTCCTGACAAAAGGAATTACAGATCCGTTTTCCATGATTGAAGGTAATATCGATTTGCTGGATAATGTCAAATATGTGATTACCCTGGATACGGATACCCAGCTTCCGCCGGAAACGGCTTATAAGATGATCGGCACTATGGCCCACCCGTTGAACCAACCGGTCTTCGATCCGGAAAAAAATATTGTGGTAAAGGGTTATGGAATTCTTCAGCCGCGGGTAGGGATCAATCTTACCAGTAGCCGCTCATCAGGCTATTCCCGCCTGTTTACCGATGATTCCGGAGTGGATCCCTATACGAGGTGTGTGTCGGATGTATACCAGGATCTTTTTCGGGAAGGTAGTTTTATAGGAAAAGGCATCTATGATGTCAGGGCTTTTGAAAAAGCTTTGAACTGCACGTTGCCGGAAAATAAAATCCTGAGCCATGATCTTTTGGAATCTTCCTATACCCGTTCCGGACTTGTAACGGATGTGGAAATTTACGAAAATTATCCGTCCGGATTCATTTCGGACGCCAAACGCCGACACCGGTGGATAAGAGGGGACTGGCAAATTATCCAATGGATTTTTCCCCGGGTTCCTTCTTACGGTAAAGGAAAAATAAAAAACCCTATCTCCGGTGTCAATAAGTGGAAAATCGCCGATAATTTAAGACGTAGCCTGGTGCCTCCCGCCACTCTTATCTTTCTGGTTTCTTTCTGTCTGGTTTTTCCCCAGTATGTCTGGATCGCTTTGGCCCTCCTGATCGCAGTCTTACTGGTACCTTTTATAGTGAATATCTTCACCAGTATATTGCGCAAATCCAAAGACCAGTCCTGGAAAATGCACTTCCGGGAAGTGATGGTAAAAAGCGGGCATCCGTTAAAGCAGGCATTGTTTTCATTAATGGTACTTCCTTATGATGCCTACTGTTGCCTGGATGCGATCTTCCGGACTTTGTGGCGGCTTCTGGTAAGCCGTAAACATTTATTGCAGTGGCAGGTTTCTGCCGATGCCGACCGCACCGCCCCTAATACACTTGGGGCTTATTACAGGCAAATGTGGTTTTCGCCTTTTTTTGCCCTGTTATGCGGTATCTTATTAGGACTTTACAATCCCGTACTTTTATATGCTTTGCCGTTTTTGATCGCCTGGTTCATCGCTCCGTTCGTGACCTGGTATTTAAGCAGGCCCGTCCGGCACAGCTCTCCGGAATTGACCCGTGAACACCATCTGTTACTACATCGTATTGCACGGAAAACATGGCTCTTTTTTGAAGAATTTGTCAATGAACGTGAAAATTGGCTTCCCCCGGATAATTTTCAGGAAATACCGGTCCCGACAATTGCTTCCCGTACTTCACCGACCAATATCGGAATATCGCTTTTGGCAAACCTTGCGGCTTATGATTTCGGGTATTTGTCCGCCGGAGCTCTGATTGAAAGAAGCAACCAGACACTGACTACCATTACCAAATTACAGAAATACAGGGGCCATTTATACAATTGGTACGATACGCGCACCCTGGAACCTCTTCATCCGTTATATGTTTCTTCCGTAGATAGCGGGAATTTGGCCGGACATCTGATCATACTGGCCCAGGGATTGAAAGAGATCATGGATAAACCAGTCTATTCTCCCGTTATTTTTAACGGATTACTGGACACCGTCAGGGTAATGAGGTATATCGATCCGAAACTTTCCGGTCTGGAAATCATCGAAAAAGAATTAATAGGAAAAGAACCGCATCATCTTTTTGATGCTTACCTTTTGTTAATTTCCGTCAGGGAAAAAATGAATCTTATTAAGGAAGATGTTTTTGCAGGAAATGAGGAATTACTGAGGTGGAGGAAAGCTTTTCTGGATAATTGTCAGGATTATTTTGAAGAAATGCTTTATCTTGCTCCGTGGGTCAGGCTTTTGGAACAGTATTCGTTAGAGGATATCAATGATAAAACTACCGGAAAATATCTGGAAGATATTCTGGCGCTCCAGGAAGTGGTTTATGACATCCCGACTTTAAGGGAAATGGAAAAATGCGGACCTCAACTCATTCCGCATATCGAAAATATACTAGGACAAATGAGAACGGATCCGGATATTCCGTCAGCCTATATTACTTATTTCACCGACTGGCTGGTATGTGTTGAAGATATGGCGGAAAGGGCGGAAAAGAGAATGAGGATACTGAATGTGTTGGCCGTGGAAAGCGAAAGGTTTGCGGATATGGATTTCGCATTTCTTTACAATCCGGTAAAAAAACTTTTTACAATCGGATTTAATGTTGAAGAACAGCGCGCCGATTCGGGATCTTATGACATGCTGGCATCGGAAGCACGTTTGTGCAGCTATGTGGCGATAGCCCAGGGGCAGATTCCCCAGGAGCATTGGTTCTCCCTGGGAAGGCTTCTGATCATGCCGCAGGGTAAACCCATCCTGATGTCATGGAGCGGATCGATGTTCGAATATCTTATGCCGTTGCTGGTAATGCCCAATTTCGAACAAACCCTTTTTGACCAGACTTATAAAGGCGTGGTGCAGGAACAAATCGATTACGCGAAAAAATTCAATGTGCCCTGGGGAATTTCGGAATCCGGACTTAACCGTACGGATACCCAGTTCAATTACCAGTACCAGGCATTCGGAATCCCGCGTCTCGGATTGAAAAGGGGCCTGAGTAAAGACCTCGTTGTTGCTCCCTACGCTACATTGCTCGCCTTAATGGTGGCTCCCCGGAAAGCCAGTGAAAATCTCCAACGGCTGACCAAAGAAGGCCATGAAGGTGTTTACGGTTATTATGAAGCCATCGATTATACTCCCTCTCATTTACCTTTGAATGAAACCAGCGTGGATGTCCGTTCTTTTATGGCCCACCATCAGGGAATGGGATTGCTTTCCTTACTTTATCTGATCAAAAAGACACCCATGCAGGAACGTTTCTCGTCGTGTGCCATGTTCAAAGCGTACGAACTGCTGTTGCAGGAAAGAATACCGCATGGTGTTACGGCGAATGTGATTTCGGATGATTCTAAATTTGAAATAGAAGGTTTGCATCCTTTACAGCCGGATAAATCAAATGTGAGCCGGGCATACCATTGGGTCAATACGAAACCCGAAGTCAATCTTCTCTCCAACGGTCGTTACCAGCTCATGATCAATAACAGTGGTGCAGGTTACAGTCGTTGGCATAATTTGGCCGTGACCCGCTGGCGGGAAGACGGAACCGGCGATAACCGCGGTATGTTTATCTATTTGCGCGACAATGATACGGGTGAATTTTGGTCCGTCGGTTACCAGCCTACTTTAGAGGCGACTAAAAATTACGAGGCAAAATTTTCCCAGGCATATTCGGAATTCCACCACCAGAATATGGGATTGGATGTGTTTTCCAATATTTGCGTATCGCCGGAAGATGATGTGGAATTACGCTGTATAACTCTCTCTAACCGTTCTCATAAACCCCGTACGATAGAAATTACCAGCTATACCGAAATCGTGATGGCTCCCCAGGATGCGGATGAATCACATCCGGTATTCAGTAATCTTTTTGTCCAGACCCGTTTCGACCCCAAAGTTTCCACCTTGTTCTGTGCACGGCGGGCCCGTTCCGAAGAGGAAAAACCTCCCCATCTTATCCATTTGATGCTGGCCGATTCCGGACAGGAAAGCGATATCTCTTTCGAGACCGATCGTTCACGCTTTATCGGTAGGGGAAATACACCGCTTTATCCGCAGGCCATGCGGTCGACCGGACCTTTATCAGGCAGTGAAGGTTCTGTTCTGGACCCCATTGTTTCCCTTCGTCGCTATATTACTATTTTACCGGGTAAAAAGGTAACGGTATGTGTAGCGTTGGGAATTGCCGAAACCGAAGAGGCCGCTTTGGCGCTGGCTCAAAAATACCAGAATAAGAGGATGACGGATCGAGCGTTCGAATTGGCCTGGACCCACAGCCAGGTTGTATTGTACCAGTTGAATATTTCGGAAGCGGAAGCCCAGCTTTTCGCTAAACTGGCCGGAGCATTGGTTTATATGAACCCGGTTTACCGGGCGGATCCGGCTGTGCTGAAAAATAACCGGCGCGGACAGAACGGCTTGTGGGGTTACGGTATTTCCGGAGACGTGCCGCTTGTTGTGGTGCGTATTACCGACAGTAAAGGACTGGAATTAATTCGCCAGCTTATCCTGGCGCATGCGTACTGGCGAATGAAAGGGCTGACCGTGGAATTGGTAGTCCTGAACGAAGATACTTCTATCTACCGGCATCCATTGCAGGATGAAATCACGAGTCTTATTACGACAGGTGTGGAAGGACCGCTTCTGAATAAACCGGGAGGGATTTTCGTCCGCCCTATTGATCAGATACCGGCTGAGGATGTGTTATTACTGCAATCGGTAGCCCGGCTTGTCTTTACGGACCAGCAGGGAAACCTCTTTGAGCAATTGGCGAAAGACAGTGTAAAGGAACCTAAATTGCCGGTATTAAAACCGGTGCGATCGAATATTGCCCATCATAATAACTGGTTGCCGCCCCGTGATCTGCTGTTCGAAAACGGTTTCGGCGGATTTACCCCCGACGGACGGGAATATGTGATCACGATCTATCCGGGAACCGCGACACCCGCTCCATGGTGTAATGTGATTGCCAATCCGAATTTCGGTACGGTAATATCCGAAAGCGGAAGCGCCTATTCATGGGCTGAAAATGCCCATGAGTTCAGGATTACACCCTGGAATAACGATCCGGTACAGGATAACTCCGGTGAAGCTATTTATATCAGGGATGAGGTATCGGGCCGTTACTGGTCCCCGACGCCGTTACCGGCCAGAGGTGAAACTCCTTATGTTGTAAGACACGGTTTCGGTTATTCGGTTTTCGAACATAGTGAGAACGGGATTGACTCGGAACTCTGGGTTTACGTGGCGATAGATGCCCCGGTTAAATTTTCGGTACTTAAATTACGTAATACTTCGGGAAGACCGAGACGTCTTTCGGTGACCGGTTATTATGAATGGGTACTGGGTGACCGGCGTTCGAAAAGTCTGTTACATGTGCAGACGGAAGTAGATCCCAAGACCGGTGTGTTATTGGCAAGAAATTTTTATAATACGGATTTCCCGGGGAAGATTGCCTTTATTGATGCCGGGAAAAACCGTACCGTTACGGGAGACCGTCGTGAATTTATCGGGTATAACCGGACTCTTAAAAATCCGGCCGCAATGGAAAGCACCCGCCTTTCCGGCAAGACCGGTGCGGGGTTTGATCCCTGTGGCGCTGTTCAGGTGATTGTTGACCTGGCGGAAGGTGAAGAAAAAGAAGCGCGTTTCCTCCTGGGATTTGCCCATCACAAAGATGATATGCATCATCTGGTGTACCGTTTCCGCCAGACCGGCGAATGTCGCGACTGTCTGGAAAAAGTATGGGAATATTGGAATCGTACATTGGGAACGGTTAATTTCGACACTCCGGATCCTTCGGTCAATGTAATGTCCAACGGTTGGTTGCTCTACCAGGCATTAAGCAGCCGTATATGGGCCCGGTCGGGTTTCTACCAGTCGGGAGGAGCTTTCGGTTTCCGGGATCAGTTACAGGACGTGATGGCGTTGGTACATGCCGAGCCGGCCATCGTACGGCACCAGATATTGCTGGCCGCGCGCCATCAGTATACTAAAGGAGATGTGCAACACTGGTGGCATCCGCCTACTAATCGTGGTGTAAGGACACATTTTTCGGATGATTACTTATGGTTGCCTTACGTTACCTGCCGCTATATCAATACGGTTCAGGATATGGGCATATTGGATGAGGAGGTCCATTTTATCGAAGGACGCGAACTTCGCCCGGATGAAGAATCGTATTATGACCTGCCTTTACGTTCGGAAGAGTCTGCATCATTATATGAACATTGTGTGCGCAGTATCCGCTACGGACTGAAATTCGGTACACACGGATTACCTTTGATGGGAAGCGGAGACTGGAATGACGGAATGAACCTTGTGGGAAAAGACGGCAAAGGGGAAAGTGTATGGCTTGCTTTTTTCCTCTATGATGTATTGATTAAATTTTCGGATATCGCAAAGCGGTATAACGATCAGGAGTTTGCTGATTATTGTCTGGAACAGGCCGGCCTATTGCGTCGGAATATCGCTCAAAACGGTTGGGATGGGGAATGGTACAGAAGAGCCTATTTCGATAATGGGGAGCCTCTGGGCTCCAAAGAGAACGAAGAATGCCGCATCGATTCGATTCCGCAAAGCTGGTCCATTATAAGCGGCGCCGGGGATCCTGAAAGAAGTGCTTCGGGTATGGCGCAGGTCGATATGCAATTGGTAGACCGGCAGGCCAGATTGATAAGACTTTTCTATCCCGCTTTTGATAAATCATCCCTTAATCCGGGATATATTAAAGGTTACATTCCCGGAGTCCGTGAGAATGGCGGACAATATACGCATGCCGCCATATGGACCGCCATGGCTTTTGCCCTCGCAGGCGATACCACGAAAGCCTGGGAATTATTCGACCTCATTAATCCTGTTCAGCACGGGAACAGTCCGGAACGAACCGCAATATACAAGGTAGAGCCTTATGTCGTAGCGGCCGACGTCTATTCCGCTCCGCAGCATTTGGGACGAGGAGGATGGACATGGTATACCGGTTCGGCATCCCTTATGTATATGCTGCTGGCTGAAACCCTGATGGGTGTGAACCGTGTCGGCAATAAGCTTAAACTTACCCCGGCGCTGCGTCCGTCATGGGATAGTTACAAAGTGCATTACCGTTATTACAGTACCGTGTACCATATTACGATTCACCGTATCAGTGATAATTCCTCACCGAGACTGCTTTTGGACGGTAAGATACAACCTGTTGCAAATGAACTGGTCATGGCTGACGACAGGATCGAGCATTTTGTGGATCTCTGGGTCATCTGATCCTGTCAAAAGTGTTTAGGAAAACCGTAAAAGAAGATTTATCTATGATCGTTGAGGTTAGTATAGGAAATTATTATGAGGATAAATCTGGATATGAAGTTTTTTGACTTCTTCGTAAAGGACCTCTTTCAGATTGTCGATGTTTTCTTTGGTTTTGGCGGAAATAAAGAGAGTCTTATAGCCGGTTTTGGCCATACGGGTTTGTTTTAGCTCTTCCAGCGTAATATTCTCTTTTACTTTAGGGGTCAGGTCATCCGCTTCTTTTTCTACCCAATGGTAATTATCGATTTTATTATAGACCATAATAATGGGCTTATCACCGGCATCGATCTCGCTCAGCGTTTGGTTAACCACTTCGATCTGTTCTTCAAAATCAGGATGGCTTATGTCGACTACGTGCAGGAGCAGGTCGGTTTCCCGTATCTCATCCAGGGTGGATTTGAAGGATTCGATCAGTCCGGTCGGTAATTTCCTGATAAAACCCACAGTATCGGAAAGCAGGAAAGGAAGGTTATCGATCACTACTTTTCTTACCGTCGTATCCAGGGTGGCAAATAATTTATTTTCGGCGAAAACATCCGATTTGCTGATCAGGTTCATAAGGGTGGATTTGCCCACATTGGTATAGCCCACTAAAGCCACTCTCACGAATTGGTCGCGATGACCCCGTTGGGTTAGTTTCTGGCGGTCGATCTCTTTCAGTTTGTTTTTCAGTAAAGCGATGCGGTCGCGTATGATACGCCGGTCGGTCTCGATCTCTTTTTCTCCCGGTCCGCGCATCCCGATTCCTCCGCGTTGTTTTTCAAGGTGGGTCCACATACGGGTTAACCTGGGTAACAGGTATTGATACTGTGCCAGTTCCACCTGTACTTTGGCATGAGCCGTACGCGCTCTTTTGGAAAAAATATCCAGGATGAGATGCGTCCGGTCCAATATTTTGCAATTGAGTATAGCTTCGATATTCCGGGCCTGGGAAGGGGAGAGTTCATCATCGAAGACCGCTATATCCGTCTTATTCTCTTTGACAAATTCAGCTACTTCTTCCAACTTTCCCGATCCGAGGTAGGTTCTGGGATCCGGGTAAGGTAAATTCTGGATAAATCTTTTCATGGGAATTCCACCTGCCGTATCCACTAAAAAAGCAAGTTCATCCAGGTATTCATTCACTTTTTCGATATTTACGGAAGGAGTGGAGACCCCAATCAGTACAGCTGTTTCAGATTTAATATCGTTGGTCAATTCGTTCATAGTTATCTTATTAGAATGCAAAAATAGTGAATTATCGGCTATAAATGAAAAATTGAAATTTGTATTTAATTATTATATACATTTCAATTAACAAAAAGTTCCTTTTTAATGTTAAAAATAGAGTTGACGCATTATTATTTTTATATCTTTGCAAAAGAAACATTGTATCATTTAAAAAGAATAACATGAAAAAACTTTTCCTTATTGCCGCGCTTTTCTTTGTATATAGCGTGAATGCACAATCAATAATCCAATTAAATCCCGATTTTCGGCCTACCGAAAATAATACTTCTATACCTGTTTCGCGGGATGCTCGGGATGTTACCGTAACCTGGTTAGCAGACGATGCGGAGGAAGCCAATAGCTTTGGGGCAGGTGATATTGGTTCATTTATGGAATTTACATCGGAAGATATCTTAAACTTTAATTCTACCGGAAGACAAATTACAAAAGTAAAAGAAATTAATTTTTATCTTAATGCTGATCATTATAGCAGCATTACTTCATGTAAACTTGTTATTTTACAGGGAAATAACTTTTATTCGGCCACACAGGTTTTTAGCCAGGATGTTCCGGTTGCAAATTTAGGATCCGGATGGAATAATATCAACCTGACCACTCCTTTTAATACTATTGATCCTACGAAAAATCTTTATATCGGATACAGAGTAGCACATACAGCCAATACTTTTCCGGTAAGCGTTGCCGTGGGCAGAGAACCAAAACAGGCCTGGTTCCGTAGTTATACCTCCAGTGGAGAAAGCAGTAATAACTTAACTTCTCAGTATTATTTGGTTTTTATGTTGAAAGCTTTGGTTGAAACGGAAGATACGCCCGCAAATGAAATAGCCTTACAGAGCCTGGATATGGATAGATACTTTGTGGCCGGTGATGATATTAAAATAGAAGGAACTGTTAAGAATTTGGGAACACAACCTATTACTTCTTTCGAGATTACCTACGATATTAACGGTACCGAAACCGATGAATCATTTACCGGTTTAAATATTTTACCTGGTGCTACTTATGATTTAATTTCCGATCTTACCTACGAGTCTACCCAATCCGAAAATCTTTTAATAAATGTCGCAGTATCCTTACCGAACGGGGTACAAGATAGTACCTTTAATAATTCGTCGCAAACTGTAGCCATTATTGCATCGGAAAGGGAGGCAAGGAAAGTTCTTCATGAAGGATTTACTTCATCTACCTGCGGATATTGTAAAGATGCTAATGAACATTTTAAAACTGTAATCCAGGCCGCTGATCCGGATAAGTGGACCTGTATTAAACACCAGATGAATTTTCCCGGTTCCGGGGACCCTTATTATACGGCCGAAGCCGGTACCCGTTTTAATTACTATGGTTTGACGGGCGCTCCCTCAATGATTGTAGAAGGAATTTACGATATTAATATCGGTGCATATAATGTAACAGCAATGAATCAATTGGCGGCAGTACCTGCTGCTGCGAAAATGTCCAGTCAGGGAACTGTAACGGGCAAAAAACTGGATTTAAATATCAAATTGGAGCCTGTGGTTGATTTTTCCTTTGCTAATGATGTAAGGTTATTTGCCGCTATTGTAGAAAAAGGAACTAAAAATAATGTTAAGACTAATGGAGAGGTGAATTTTATCTATGTGATGAAAGCGTTTATGTCTGATGTAAATGGAAAACCTGTTACCGACTTAACGATCGGCCAGGAATCCTCCCATGATTTTTCCTATGAATTTAACGGTGGTTACCGTTTACCCAGAACCGGTCAGGCTGCTAATATAATCAATCCGGCAATCGAACATTCGGTGGAAAATTTCGACTATTTAATGTTCGTTTACTGGTTGCAGGATGTTCGTACGGGTGAAGTTTTCCAGTCCGGTACATTTGACCCGCGTCCGGATCTTATCAGTGTTAATGAAACAGAGATGTTCCCGGTGACCGTTTATCCGAACCCGGCCATGAATTATATCAATGTTCAATCCGATGTTCCTTTCACCAGACTTACCCTTGTTAACATGATGGGACAAACTGTGAAAGATGTTCAACCTTCGGATAATAACTACCACATGAACCTGGAAGGTATTACCAAAGGAATCTATATTTTACGTATCGAATCAGCAGAAGGAGTGACCACTAAGAAAATCAGTGTTCAGTAGTTAATTCTGCTCCTTAAATAGAAAAAGCCTTATCGTTAAGATAAGGCTTTTTTGTTGAGGAGAGTATAAACTTATTTTTTCAGATTTTTCCTGATTGATTTCAACTCCGTCATCATAGCATTAAAATCCAGATTAAAGTTATTGGATTTTAAGGAAAAGAGCCCCAGGAACTCAACATTTTTTTTCAGTTCATAAAGTGTGGAAATGGTGATCCCGTTTAAATAAAAACCGTGAGATAACGCTTCTTTCACTACCTTTTGGATGGATAGCTTATACGCTTTCTCATCGGTAACGATCCCGTTTTTGTTCAGGAAGGAAGCTCCGGCTTCAAACTGAGGTTTGATCAATAATACCATACATCCTTCCGGTTTTAAATAAAGAGGAAAATAGGGAAGGAGGTAGGAGAGTGAAATAAAAGATACGTCGGATACGATGAAATCAAATTTCCGGTTGCCGATATCTTCCGGCTTTAATTCCCGGAAATCCGTATTTTCGATTGAAATAACGTGATGATGATCCTTGAGGGAAGAATGAAGCTGGTCCTGTCCCACGTCTACACAAACACATTCTTCAGCCCCGTGCTGTAAAGCGCAATCGGTGAATCCACCGGTGGAGGCGCCTACGTCCAGTACTGTTTTTCCCTGAAAATCCAGATCAAAAGTTCGGATTGCTTTTTCTAATTTCAATCCGCCCCGACTGACATATCGGTTAAAAATATCAATGATATCTACCTTCTCGTTTTCCCCGACCATATATGACGGTTTATCAATTACTACCTGATTTACCGTTACGGTTTGTTGCAGGATCGCGTCTCTTGCTTTTTCCCTTGAAGGAAAGAAGCCTTGGTCAACCAGGAATTTATCCAGGCGTGTCTTCATTATGAGTGGCTTTTATAAAAAATAAGGCTTTACAAAAGTTTCTGTCATTCTTTAGAGACCTTGAGTCCTGAGGTTAAAACGAAGTGCCGAAGTGTCCATAAAGAAAAATCTTAATTTCCACGCAGAGATTCGTTTCACCAACATGACAGGAAATAATTTTTGTAAAGCCTTCCTATCGTATTAAAATCCGTTACTTACCGTTTTACCGGGATGTTTTGCATCAGTGCGACCAGGAAATCCCAGAATTTGCCTACACTTTCGATATTAACTCTTTCGTCGGGTGAATGCGGATTCATAATAGTAGGTCCGAAAGAGATCATATCCCAATTAGGATAATTAACGCCGAAAAGTCCGCATTCCAGTCCTGCGTGGATCGCCATGATTTTAGGTTCCACACCATATTTCACCTGATAAGTTTGCATAGCGGTTTTCAGGATAGGGGATTCCATATTGGGTTTCCAGCCCGGGTAACCTCCGGTGAGCGTGATTTTTCCACCGGCCATTTCAGCGATGGCTTTTAACTTTTCTCCTACGGCGTCTTTGGCGGAATCTACAGAACTACGGATAAGGTTAGCCATATAAAGTTTTCCGTTTTCCAGGTTAAAAATGGCAAAGTTATTGGAGGTTTCCACCAGGTCTTTCATCGTATCGCTCATTCGCATTACACCGTGGGGAATCGCGTAAGCCATTTGCAGGATCGTATTATCGCAGGTATTAGCCACTACTTCACGTGGTGTTTCCGCAGGACTCATCTCTATTTTAAGATCTGGTTCCGCTTTACCGAATTCTTTTTTCAGTACCTGCGTATATTGATTTACAAAGTTTGTGAATTCGGTAATATTATCTTTTGGTACTACTACGATCGCTTCCGCTTCCCTGGCGATGGCGTTCCGTAAACTGCCTCCGTGGATGGAAGCGATACGAAGATCCATCTGTTCCTGAGCTTTCTGGAGTAAACGGGTGATCAATTTGTTGGCATTGGCGCGACCGAGATTGATATCCATCCCCGAATGTCCTCCTTTTAATCCGGAAATAAAGATCCTGAAACCGGTCATATTTTCCGGAGTTGCAATCAGGTTATAGTCCCGCTCGATATTAGCGTCCAGTCCGCCGGCGCAACCTACATAAAGTTCGCCTTCGGTTTCCGAGTCCAGGTTCATCAGGATATCACCTTTCACAAATCCTTTTTTTAATCCGAAAGCGCCGGTCATTCCGGTTTCTTCATCCACGGTCAGTAAAACTTCCAACGGTCCGTGCGGTATATCTTTGGACAAAAGTAACGCCATACCGGCCGCGCAACCGATACCATTATCCGCGCCCAGTGTAGTTCCGTTTGCACGTAACCAGCCGTCTTCCCCGATTTTGGTTTCGATGGGATCTTTGGTGAAGTCATGTTTCACATCGCTGTTGGCTTGCGGTACCATATCAACGTGTCCCTGTAGAATTACGGGAACACGGTCTTCCATACCCGGAGTAGCCGGTTTGCTGAAAAGCAGGTTGCCGGTTTCATCCTGTTTATACTCGATATTGTTTTCTTTAGCCCAGTTTTTGAGCCATTCCAGGATTTTTTCCTCATGTTTGGAAGGATGGGGAATGTCACAAATTCCGGCGAAAGATTCCCATAATGCGGAGGGATACAAATTTTTTAATGCACTGTTCATAATGAATTCTTTTAAGTTACTATATTTATAGCTTGATTATTTAATTCTGATTTTCAATTTTCCCGTCTTTGATCACGATCCTGTGGTCCGACATTTCCCCAAGTTCCTCGTTGTGGGTTACAATGATAAAAGTATGGTGGAACTGGTCGCGGAGATTAAAGAAAAGTTCATGTAATTTTCTGGCATTTTCCGAGTCGAGGTTTCCGGAAGGTTCGTCGGCGAGAATCAATTTAGGGTCGTTAACCAACGCCCTTGCCACGGCGACACGTTGTTGTTCGCCGCCTGACAACTGGGAAGGTTTATGCTCGAAACGTTCAGCCAGTTTCAGGTAATCCAGTAGCTCTTTTGCCCGTGCCATAGCTTCTTTTTTAGGTTTGCCGGCTATTAAAGCGGGTAAAGCCACATTTTCAACCGCGGTAAACTCGGGAAGCAGGTGGTGGAATTGAAATACAAAACCGATATGCCGGTTGCGATACTCCGACAATTCATTATCATTTAGCTGAAAGAGAGAAACATCGTCGATCACGACCTCGCCTTTATCGGGTTTATCCAGAGTGCCGATGATATGGAGCAGGGTGGATTTTCCCGCGCCGGAGGCACCCAGTATGGTAATAATCTGTGAATTGGAGACCACAAGGTCGATTCCCTGGAGTACTTTCAGGTTTCCGTAGCTTTTTTCAATGTGGGTAATGTTGATCATTCCGAGGTTTTATAACCGCAAATATACAAAAGACCTTGAATTAATCCGAAAAAATCCTCTATAATATTCTTAGTTTAAAAAGTAACTTTATCTTTGTAACCGGTTCTTACATCCGTAACAATTCCATAAATCACTTATGTATGACATTCTTAGCACAAGTAGCCCGGCAAATCCTGCAACAAACGGACATCGAATTGGTTAACACGGTTATTATTCTACCTAACAAAAGAGCGACACGAATGTTGCAAAAACAACTGGCATTGGAGATCGGACGTCCTTTTTTTTTGCCGGCCATATTGACGATTAATGAGTTTATAGAATCTTTATCTCCCAGGAAAAAACTGACTCAAACGGAACTACTTGTAAAACTGTATAACGTTTATCGCCGATCCGGAGAACTTAAATATAAGGATTTTCATTCTTTCCTTTCCTGGGCGGAAATTTACCTGCAGGATATTCATGAGATAGATATGCAACTGGCCGATGCCTCCGTCATATTCCGGAACCTGAGCGATGTCAAAGATATGGAAACCTCATTCGGACGGGACCAATTGACGGAACATCAGCAATATTACCTTCGTTTTTATACATCTCTAAAAGATCTTTACCGGCAGTTTAATCTGGAACTTGAACGGGAATCAACAGGTTATGAAGGCGCGATTTATAAGGATGTGGCGTGCAATATTGAACAATATAGCGGAAAGTATGATTTCCGGAGATATATCTTTGCCGGTTTAAGCTTTCTTACTCCCGCCGAAACAGAGATCATCCGGTTTTATATCCGGGAATGGAAAGCTGAATTACTGTTCGATTTTGATAAATTTTACGAAGAATCACAATCGGAATTACTCCAAACCCTGAAAAAAGAATTATCACTGGATGAATTACGCTGGATCCATGACGATTTTGCGGGCATTGCCAAACAAATAACGGAAACGGGCGTATCCGGGAAAGTGTCCCAGATTTTATACGCCATTGAGAAGATCAACGAGATCAGAAAAAAAGAAGGCAATCTGGATAATACGGTGCTGGTACTTGCCGATGAATCACTCATATTGCCTTTTATGCATTTCTACGATTGTCAGGATGCCAACTTAACGATGGGTTATCCGATAATCCATACACCGGCTTATCATCTTCTACAGAGTTTAACAGCGCTAGCCGGGAACAGCCGCAGGTTCCGGGATATCGAAAAGAACAGCGAGCTCCTGATCTACCACAAGGACCTGATCGCGCTTTTCAGGAATCCGCTTCTGAGGCATTGTTTCGGAACGGAAGATCATTATGAGCAATGGATGAGAGATCTTACGGGAAGTAATCGTATTTTTTTTAAGATTGATGAGATTCCGGAAATATCTTTTTTTAAACTGGATTTTATCCGTGATACGGGAGTTTTATTTCTGCAGGGACTTACCGAAAGTTTCCTGAGGTTCAGTGTGCTGTTTACGGAAGATTCTCCTTTTTACGAGGGGATACAGCTCATTAACGAAGGTTTGCGCCAAACCGGACTTTTTCTGGAAGAACTGAATAAGGAAGAAGAGTTTGATTTTGGAACCCTGGAATACTTCCTTCAACAGATCATCGGGAAAATATCCGTGCCGCTACGGGGGAATATGGAAACCGGTTTGCAGGTAATGGGATTACTGGAAACCAGGGCACTCGATTTTAAAAATGTGATCATCCTGTCGGTGAACGAAGGAATCATCCCCATGGGAAAATCCCAAAATTCCTTAATCCTGTATGATATCAAAAAATATTTTAATCTTCCCACATATCAACAGAAAGATAAGATCTATGCCTATCATTTTTTCCGCCTCCTGCAAAGGGCGCAAAATATTTACCTTATTTATAACAATGATTCGTCGAATACGCTGGCGGAAAAAAGCCGTTTTCTCAGTCAGCTGGAATTTGAGGTCAAAAGCCGCGGGTTAACCGGGAGTATAGAACTCCGGTCAGACCAGATTTCGCTTCTTCCCGTTACCGGAAAAGATGAATCTGTTGTGATCGCAAAAGACCGGCAGGTTATGGAGAAGTTATATGACAAGACTTATTCACCCACTTCGCTCTCCGTCTTTATCCGCTGTCCGTTGCAATTCTATCTTGCTGAGATCGAAAAAATATCTCCAGTCCGAACGATACAGGAAAATATAGAACAAAAAGTAACCGGTACTATCCTGCATAATATACTGGAAGATATTTGCAGGAAACTCCAGGTACAACCGGATAGTTTTATGGATATAATCGACCGGGAACTTAAAGATATCGATTCCACGATCGAGAAATCTTTCAGTGACCATGAAGATGTGAGAGGACAGGATCAGACAAGGGGAAAATTATTTCTTGCCACACAAATGGTAAAAAGAAATCTGGTATCATACCTGACCCTGATCCGGAATGAATATCGGGAAATGCCTTTTGATATTGTCGGTATTGAACAGGCTTTTACTTCAATCTTGACTGTGGGTGATAGGCAGGTTAAACTTTACGGAAAAGCGGACAGGATCGACCGTCGGGGAGACCAGGTTATCATTTTGGATTATAAAACCGGAAAAGTAGATCCGAGGGAACTGAAATATGAAGAAATGGAAACCGTATTTACCGAAAGCGAAAAAAGTAAGTTATTCCAATTGCTTATGTATGGCTATTTGTATGATCAGACGGATCATCACTTCAAACGGAATGCAGAGTCTGTTTCCTGCGGAATTATCAGTTTCAGGACCGTTAATAAAAATGACGGGGAATATACTCTCATGCCGAAATTTCCGGATTCTCAGGGTAAATTGACAGAATTGATCACGGAGGATATCCTGGAAACATTCGGACGTTCTTTACAGGATTTAATCGCTAATATATTGGACAATTCCATCCCTTTTTCCCAGACTGCTAACCGGGATCATTGTAAATACTGTGATTATACCGATTTCTGCGGAAGATAAATCCGGGTGACAGAGCAGAACCCGGTGTTGCGTTCATCGCATCAAACCTTTTGTCATTCTGAGCGCAGCAAAGAATCTAATAGAGATCCTTCACTTCGTTCAGGATGACATTATGATCGTCCAGGAAGATGTTTGATTATATCTCCCTGTGTATGAGCCCATCGAATACGATCTTTTGTCATTCTGAGCGCAGCGAAAACTCTAATAGAGATCCTTCACTGCGTTCAGGATGACGCTTTGATGGTTCAGGATGACGTTCTGATTATTTCCCCTGGTGGCTGAGTTCGTCGAAGCCACCGGGAAACATTATTTCTTAATACAACGGATGCTATATCCCTGATTTTTACTACCACTCTTTTCCAGCAGTTCTTCGCAATCATAGCTTAATTCGAAATAATAGGCACTTTGCGCTGATACCGCTTCAGTAGTCCAAAAATAGGTATTCCCCATTAAATAGTAAAAACTGTTGGTAACTTCATTATAATAACCGGCGGGTAAAGCGGTAAATCCGGTGCTGTTGTTCCCGGGGTTCTTCAGCCAATAATCAGCGGATTTCAGGGCAGGCGCACCATATTCCATCAGGATCCTGAAATCTTCTACCGTAGGCATACTCCATCCGTCCGGACAAATTCCCTGTATATTGGCTGCTCTTCCCGGAGGACGCGCCGAGTCTACAGCTGCATACCAATTGTATAATCTTCCGAAAGTGGAGATATTCCATGCCGTGTCAGGGTAAAGATCCGCGTAATATCCTCGTGTTTCAGGGATAGGCCTTCCATCGGCGTAATGCAGGGACTTTAGATTGGACCTGAGCCAGCACTGACTTCCGATTAAGATTCCTTCATAGATATTTCCGTCAAAGTCTGTGGCATCGGTACATGACTGATTAAGTACCGTAACACGCTGGGTGCAGGAAGCAGAGTTTCCACATGGGTCGGTGGCGGTCCAGAGAATATCGTATATGCCGGCTCTGACGTTAAAAGGCGCATCATTAACAAGGCTAATCATCGAGTCTCCGTGTTTAAGACTATAAAGATGGTGATCCCATGACGGATTGGGAATTTCAAGGATTGTTTCCTGTAAACCGTTAGGAATTATTAAAATAGTGTCATGGCAACTTATGGTAAAATGATAAGTCGCAATATCCGGATGATTCAGATATACGGTAGCCATAATGTACAAGCTGTCACAACCGTATGAATTTTTAATGGTCACCTCTTTAGTGCCGGATTCTTCAAAAAGAGTATCTCCATACATAAAATTAGTGCCGCACGTATATACCGTATCAAAAGATGATATCGGTAATGAAGATGACTGATTTATGGTCAGATGTAATATACGGGTACTATCACAATTCATTAAAGAGCTATATTGATACCGGTAAGTATAGGTTCCTGCTGCCGAATCGATTGTATTGATGGTAAAGCCATGATCAGTATAAATTTCCCCCCGGCAGATACTTCCATGGAATTCCTGTTCATAGGTTGGATTTATAGTTAGAATTAACGATATGATACTATCACATCCATTGAGGGTAGTCAGTGTGTCACTCCATTGATATATTCCCGGAACGGAGATATCGATACCGGTGAAGTGGTCCGTTATGGCCGGGTTATAAGAAATGTTATTCTGACAAACAGTATCACGGAAAATATTTTCATAATACGGATGCACCATTACCGAGGCTTTTACCGGGTCGTTTTGTACACTTACGGTCGCGCTCCAGCCGGAAAAAGTAAGTGTTCCGTTACTAATGAAAAGTACGGTAAGGCTGTCGCCGGTAGAAGTGTACGGGCCGGGTAAATTCGCATTTAAGTCACCTCCCAGATCTAAAGCCAGTAAAGGAGAGGAACTGCTGCCGCCGTCATAAATATACATCTTGTCTACATTTGGATTTTCCGTGTAGAATTCATCGAATCGAATGGTTAAGGGCAAACCGTCAGACGAAATGAATGTATGAATATAATCCTCCAGATAGCTATAGTTATTTTGCGGTCCGCCGGAATCATAAAACCGTACGCTTTCCCCGCAATTTAACCGGGTAGTACCATTGTTCATCCATACATATCCGGAAGATGTTCCGGGTATATGTTCGCAATAGGAGTCATTTTTCACCGTAATGTAAAACGTCATGTCATTCCGTAAATGATCAAGCTTCAACTCGGATGGAGTATCTCCGGCATTCCTTATCGTGTCCGAATAGTATAATGAAGTAAGATTCTCATCCTGATACCAGTTTACAATATAAGGGTAGGTGAGTGATGCTTCTGCTGTAATAATGGCGTCGTTATCATAACATTCCATGGCGGACGAAACAGTGAGGTCGCAACTCGTCGAGGAAGGTTTCATGGTGATGATGATACTATCTTCGGGGATCCGGTAATGGCAAAGGCTGTCCATGACTTCCGCAACCCATATATGCATTTTGGATAAAGGTCTTACGGTCAATCTGTCGACCTCTCCATCCCTGCGGTTCCGGAATACGGTTGTGGTGATGACCGAATTTTCTTCCTGTGCGATGCTATAGGTGATATCACCCGTACCATGCGCGGTTAATTCGACCTGGTATTCTTCCCCGGGACACAGACTTACATCTTCTTTCACACTCACGGAAGGAGCAATGATCACATAGAAAGAAAGACTGTCCGTAATGGAAGAACAGTGGCTTCCCAATATCTCAAGATAATAAGTGCCGGATGCCATTGCATTCCGGTCTATCCACAGATCCGCATTTTGTGATTCGGCATAAAATCCGTTGGGGCCTCTCCATTGATAAGTGACATCCCCCAATGATAAACCGTACATCATGACCCCGTCTCCCTGACAGGCGCCTCCGGTCTGGGAGCCGTCGGCAAACCAGGCTTTCCTTGCTAGTTCCAGATTCGTGATCGTAATATTGGTATAGAAATTCGCTCCGCAGGCATCTTCGACCCTTACGGAGATTTCTTGTCCTTCGAGTCCCGGAATATCGGGAAATTCTCCAATAGTATCCTGGGCCACAATACTCCCTCCTTCGTCTTTTTCACTGAAAATAGTATACAGGTAGGGCCGGTTCCCGTTTTTCCCCCTTATCTTTATATTGGCAGTCGGATCACCTGAATTACAGACATATGCATGGAAATAATCTATCTCTACGGATCCTCCGGAATAATATATCACCGTATCGATAACCGCGCATGTATTCCGATCTCCCTGATCCGGGTACATCCTTATCGTATAATTTCCCCTCATGGATAATCGGAGCGGGGAGTTTTTCCCGACGGCGTCCGGCGGGTAACCCCCTGTAGGACCGTTTATTATTTTAAAACTAGTCCCGGTATTACTCCCGTCCAGTTGTATCTGTCCGGCTACCGGAATTACTTCCAGGTAAGAACATTCCTGAGTGAAAGTGTAAGCCGGTTTTTCGCTTATGCTGAGTTCGCCGGGAAAATCCGGTGCTACGGTATAATTGTAGGTATTACATTGATCCGTAACCTGGAAAACGTAATTCCCTGACGGCAGGTCCAGCGCATTCATATAAATGTAGGCACCGTTACCATAAGTATCCGAAGTATTTCTGGGATCATCTTTGGTAATGGTCCAATGGTTAGCATCCCGGTCGTAAATGGCTGTAAAATTGTATTTATTTCCGTCGGGACTTTGTACCAGCTTCACTACCGTACTGTCGAAATGATACCGGGGATCGGTGGCTATGGTATTACTTCGGTATAGATAGATGCTTTTGATGCTTGTCTGACAGTGATTTCCTCCGCTGTAATTATTACCCCATGTATAGGAATTGGTAACTCCTCCGGTTTCGGTCACTGACGGTTCGGCGGAAATAAGGACCGTTTCATTCGCTATGGTGCATCCATTACGGTCTTTTACCGTGAAATTTACATTTATACCGTCCAATCCGGAAAGATTGTATACATATTCATTCCAGGTAAGGGTATTAACCGTATTGGTATGAATAAGCGTATCCTGATCGTTATCCCTTATTTCAATGGATAAGGGCGTTGTATAATAAAAATCAGCGGAACTGCTGTTTATATTTCCGCTTAGATTATAATGCTTATAATAATTGTATGAATTCTTAACATTATATCTGATTGTTTTTTCCGTGGTGTAATTGCATGAGGTATACTGTGCGGGAATAGTGACCGTTGAATCAGGGCTTGTGTCATATTCTTTATAAACATATTTGTTAAGCGGTGAATTAATGGTAAAAGTGCGGCTATATTCCGTTGATTCACATATCTTAGCCCTTACTTTAAGGGTTACGGTTTTCCCGTACAATTCGCAATAATTGCTTATAGAAGTCAGCGTATCGCGGACAATCCCGGAATCCGGCATATCTTTCCAGGGCGTATAAACGCCGCCGTCAACACTTACGGCATACTCCCACCAATCTTCCATACCATGTATATGGCTGTACGCGTAATAATAATTCATGTAGGATTCCAGACCGTAAAGTAAGGAGAACCGGAGAATATTGGAATCGGTCGGATTGTCAGATCCATGATAAATATTTGTGGCGGAGGAACTGTAAGTATTGTCAATATATTCCACCGTCGAGCTCATTACCGGTAAATTATATCCGCATCCGTCGGTAATTCTGAATTCATAATTGCCGGCTCCTAAGCTACCAACCGTATAATAATCCTTATAATCGTAATTATTCAGGGAAGTACCGTTATACATATGGGTATGAAAAGTATCGGTCCTCATATATTGTTGATCTTTTATGATTTCCACAAAAAACGGAAAAGTACCTTTTTCAATCTTAAGCTGTATTTTTCCCGTCGGGGCACAACTGAAAGAAGGAACATTTCCATAAGGCCTGGATATGGTGAAGTTACCCTGGAGGATGCCGACTGTGGGAGTCTGATATCCGGAAGTAACCACAACATCATGTATGGTATCGGAAACATTGATAAAATTTCCGGGACCGGAAATTCCTGTATTGCATAACGCTTCCACCACAACTTTATAAGTTCCGGCTCCAACATCCGTGATAACGTTACCGGTGGATTGCGTGATGCCGGGAATTAAGGAATACCGGATATTGTCCAGTCTGCTGCCGGCGGTATCCAGCGTGACCGTTATCTCGCCGTCGGCCTGGCACATGGAAGGTCTCACCGTCACAGATGCCCCTAAATGACAAGGATCATTTTGCGGGAAGATGGCCAGAGGGAAAAGTAGTAAAAGGAATAAAAACGAAATAGAGGATTTTAATGATTTCTTTTTCATTATGACGTATTTTGGTTATTGAAAAGAGGATATTTTTATCCCGATTTTTTCTTATAGCTAATTAAAGTATTAAACGATCCAAAAATCCAATAAAATTCACTTTTTAATGAATTTTTAATAAGATGTGCAAATATAATCATTTTTTTATATGTTTATTCAAATTGTGAATATTTGGATGAAAAAAATAAATATTATTTGCAATATTCTTATTTTCAATAATAAAAAAACGCCACAAAATCCTATTTTTTACTAATCTGATGTTTTTTTCTTATAAAAATGACTGTATAAATAAAAAATGCAAGTTGTATGTATTTTTACTTAAATATTCTTTAAAATGAAGCGGATATTCAATTTTTTGAAAAACTATTTATAGAGATATAAAAAAACCGTCTATAAATCTTATTTCTTCGGTGATATTGAAGGTATTTGGATATCTCCTTTTTTGGCCGATTATCAACGTAATGATTATTAGAGGATTATTTTATTTTGGAATTTCAGGAAATTTTAAAGGGTCTCTTTCTGGAGTAATAAATTTTTTATCTGTAAAATAGCACAAACAGCTTTTTTATCCTTAATAAATCAGTTTTCTTCCTGGTAAAATATTTTGTAAAATTTCCGGCCTTTATCATCCGTACCCTGTTCTATAAGTTCACGGTTGCCGTGGACATAAATATGGAAGTTTTTATCCAGTTTAATGACGCTTTTGAAAACTCTCGTTTGTTTTTTAATCGCATTATCCGAGATGGTAAACCGGTCGGCGATCTCTATTTCTTTTTCCTGTTCGTAATTTTTCTTATAACTGGTAAAACTGTCAATGACTTCCGGCTGAGTCAGCACTTCTTCCGTAAATTCCCCGAGGTCGAAACTATCATTGTCTTTGAAAAATTTTACCGAGCGGTTCAACAGATCGATCTGGTCGGCTTTATTCACCTCGAATTCCTGCGGAAGCTCTTTCGTGATATAATCCTTGCACATCGACATTACCTGTTGCGTGTGGAAATATTCATCCCTTTTTTGACATATATGCAAAAAAGATTCGGTCCAGTATTGTGCTTCGGTATTCCTGTTGGTATTGTCGATGATTTCAATCTGGTATCCGTTATCTTTATCTATGTTAAAAATAAGGCATCCTTTATCCAGTTTGTTGATACTTATACCATTTTCCGATTTAATGGCCAGGTCTTCTCCCACGGTCTCTATTTTCAGAAAAGTATCTTTATTTTCCGATTTAAATAATCCGATAGCTTCCCTGTTTTCTCCTTTAAAATCGCAATCCGTAAAATATACTGCAAAGAATTCCCCGTTTCTGATTTGCGGATGGGTACTCTGCTCAAACAGATACTTGACCAGTTCTTTAGAATGTTCCAGTAGTTTATCCGGATTTTCGAATATGTCCGATACCAGACGGTATACTTTGTTATCCGGATTTTCTTCGAGATCGAAATGGTAAAGAAGGTCACTTTTGAAAGGCTTAAGGAAATAAAGCAGTAGCAATTCTTCAAGATCGGGTGGGAGAGATATGGTGGAATCAGAGAGTACAGGCAATTCTTCCGTGTTTTGATTTCCTGTTTTATGAACAGCCATTTGCCTGATAACGGTTTCTGAAGTATGGTGAAGCATAGTGCGATTGATTTATTAGGCACAAAAATACACTTTTTTACAGAGTTATTGAGCCAGGATGAAGGTGACTGGCAAAACAGATCCATCTTAAAAATGGCCCTCCTTACAATATTATCTCTTTAACATAGTTATTTTTGCACCATTCAATCAGCCGGATATGATGCAGGATTTTTCTTTTTACGATCCCTCTCCTCTGTTACGTCCTTACGTGAAATATTATTGGATACTAAAGGATAACGGAAAAAAAGGAAGCATAGCGCAGCGCGTTATTCCTACCGGGTGCCTGCAATTAATTTTTCACAGGAAAGAAAGGCTCTTCTCTTCCGGAGAAAAGGTTTTGCAGCCGCGTGCTTTTCTGGGTGGGCAGATGATCGGTTATGACGATCTGGTATTTACCGGTACAATAGATATGGTTGTGGTTGTGTTTAATCCGCAGGGAGCCGGCCCTTTTTTTCCGGTACCGCTTTCCGAATTATCAGGAAAGACGGTTCCCATAGCGGAGATCAGTCAGGAAATGGCATTGTTGGAAAACCGTGTTCTGGATACCCGGGAGAATCAGGAAGCGATCCGCCTGATCGAAAGTTTCTTGTTGAAAACTCTGGTTTCTTCCCAGAACTACCATGCGGCAAGAGTAACGGCCACGATCCATGCCATTAACCGCAATCCGCATCTCACATTGGATGAATTATCCGAAATGGCCTGTCTCAGTCCGAAGCAGTATGGCAGGGTATTTACGGGACAGACGGGTTTTAAACCAAAGGAATTCGCCAGGATAGTCCGTTTGCAAAGAGCTCTTTACCTGTTACAGCAATATCCGCACATTACACTAAGTCGGCTAACTTATGAGTGCGGGTTCTATGACCAGGCTCATATGGTCAGGGAGTTCAAGGCTATTTCGGGTTATACGCCGAAAGAATACCTGTCCGTTTGCGAGCCGTATTCCGATTATTTTTCAGGAAAAAAAGAATGATGATCTAAGCTTCTTCCGGCAATTTGACCACTTTTACCGTAAGTGATTTGATGCCGTAAAGGTTAAATTTCTCATATTTACGGTAAATACGGAAATTATATTTTCCCGGGGAAGTGAAATATTTTTTCCGGTAAGCTTCCACGCTGACGGTTTTACTATTCTCCTTGCCTTCTTCATTAAAAAGGAGGTTCACTCTTCTTTGAGATTCACCGCCTTCAGGTGAGGTAATAGTAATGATAAGTTGGAGCATGTCGATATCCAGATAATCTTCTTTCTCCACTTCCAGTATTATCTTGCAGGGGGAAGAGACATCGGCGATATCAAGGTTGAAAGAGACGAATTTATCGTCAAAATTCCAGTCTGAGTTTTCGAAAACATAAGTATCTTCCGCCATTACCCTCTCTTTTTTGTTACTGCAACCGGTCGAAAGAACGACCATGCTTAGCAGAATAACAACGGAAAAAGCCGGTTTCGAATGAAAAAAGAGTTTCATAATAAAATACGTTGTTCGATTAATATTTTTAATTTTGCCGATTGATGAGGCAAAAATAACACTTTTCACTAACATGACGAATAACAAAAAGTATTATGTCGTATGGACAGGCAGGATTATAGGTGTTTTTGATGATTGGGCGACCTGTAAAGCGCAGATAGATAATTTCCAGGGTGCGAAATATAAATCTTTTCCTTCCAGGATGGAGGCTGAGCGGGCTTTTTTCGATGGATATTCAGCGTACTATAAGAAAAATCCTCCGGTGAGAAAAGACGCGGGAGGAATGAAACTGACCGCCGATGATCCTAAACCCCAGTTGAACAGCCTCTCGGTAGATGCGGCCTGGAATACGGTAACAAAAGATATGGAATATCAAGGGGTTTATACGGCAACCCGGGAGTTAATCTTCAAAAAAGGTCCTTATAAAGGAGCCAGTAATAACATAGGCGAATTCCTGGCTTTAGTTCACGGACTGGCTTTGTTGAAACAGCAAAACAGTCCTATCCCGATATATACCGATAGTGTAACGGCCATGACGTGGGTCCGTCACAAAAAAAGTAAATCGGTCATATTGCCTACGGAAGAGAACCGCGAGGTTTTCGAATTGTTACAACGGGCTGAATTATGGCTGCAAAATAACCAATATACCACCCCCATTATTAAGTGGAATACGAAATTGTGGGGAGAAATACCGGCCGATTTCGGAAGAAAATGATCAATTGTCTTTTACGGCAGTTTCGGCAGCTTCGATAATTCCTATAAATTCTTCGGCATCAAGGGATGCGCCACCGATGAGTCCTCCGTCGACGTTGGGCTGTGAAAACAGGTCAAGCGCGTTCTTGCTGTTGCAGCTTCCGCCATATAAGATATAAAGATTATAAGCGGTTTCGGTGCCATATTCTTTTTCCATAATGGAACGGATAAAGGCGTGCATTTCTTCAGCCTGTTGCGGGGTAGCCGTCAATCCTGTTCCTATTGCCCATACCGGTTCGTATGCAATGACCACTCTTTCAATCTGTTCTTTAGACAAATGGAAAAGGCTTTCTTTAATTTGTGTCTCCACAACTTTGAAATGATTCCCGCTTTCCCTGTCGTCCTGAAGTTCACCGCAACAGAAAACCGAGATCAGGTCAGCTTCCAGTAAACGATCAATTTTTCTGGAAATAGTCCCGTTGGTTTCCCCGAAATATTTCCTTCTTTCCGAATGGCCCACTATGCAAAATTCCACACCCAGTTCGGCAAGCATTCCGGCGGATATTTCACCTGTATAAGCTCCGTTATTAAATTCGGAACAATTTTGTGCTCCGCATTCGAAATTACTTTCATCCGCATGGTCGGTAGCCAGTTCGAGATAAGGATATGGCGGACAAATGGCCACAAGTGTTTGTAAAGACCATCCTTCGAGGGCATCTTCAATATTGCTGATCAGGTCTTCGGCTTCGTCGAAAGACTTGTTCATTTTCCAATTACCGATAACAAGTTTGGGTTTCATAAGCATGTATTTAAATTATCTTTTTTTAACGGGAATGAATATGTATTCTACGCATAATATTACTAACGAAGTAAATAATGTATTGGCTACAGAAACCCATAAGGTTCGTCCGAATTCCTTTAAGTTGAAAGTTTCCAGAAGGGTGATGGTGAAATGATGTATGAATACCAGGATCAGGGTGTAAAGTAACAGCCATTTGAAATCTTTTTCTCCCGGAACGGGCCTGTCGGGACCTTCCGGAGCATGGCGGCCGTTCAGCATATTGACAAGATAAGGTCTTACAAAAGCCACCAGTAAAGAAGCGGAAGCGTGTACTCCGTAAGTCATGGAAAAAATATCCACGATTAGTCCGGCGCCGAACGCGATCAGGTACTGGGCGGTTTTTGGTATTTCGAGCGGGAGTAATAAAAGAATGAGGATATAGATATAGGGGTTGATGAAACCGAAAAGGTGCACATGGTTACAAACCAGTACCTGGACGGCGATCAACAGGATAAACCTTACAATATTGACAACGATCTTATTCATGTTTAAAATTTGATTTTAAACTGTCGATTTCGTTCTTATAGAGATTTTTCACGATATATACGGAATTGAGGTGGTTGAAATTGGTCGACAGTTTTAGCTTGATCGTGTAGAAGCTGTTTTTGGTATTGTTCTCGATCTCCGTTACGGTACCGATCATGATGTCTTTGGGAAATACGTTGGAAAATCCGCTGGTGATCACGGAATCCCCGATATTGACCATAATATGTTGCGGTATGTCGTGTAAAAAGACGGTTTCCGGATCATGGTCCTCCCAGATCACCGTACCGATCTGGTCGGCGGGCATTATCTTCGCGCTGATCCGGGTATCCGGATGAAGTACCGACATCACCGTGGCGAAATTGCTGGAAACATCATTCACAACACCAACCACGCCTTGCGCGGAGAACACGGCCATGTCGAGATCGATACCTTCGTTTGTTCCTTTATCCAGAATAAGGTAATTATGTTTTTTTGTCGTGGTATTATAGATCACATTGGCTGTCGTGTAATCGTAAAGCCGGATTCTTTTGTTTTTTTCATCCCTGGTTTCTTCGGTAAAAATAGTATCGGAAAAAAGGATGAAGTTATTATCCCGTTCACGTAAAAGTTCCATATTCTGTTCCAGTAAATTACGGTTCTCTTCCTCCAGACTGAAATGTTTTACCAGATTATTCCAGGATTTATTTACCGGGTACGTTATCACACGGGCAATCCTTCCCATCATGAACCTGGGATAATGAATATGGTTATAGATCATGACGAAACAAATAATCTGCAAAATGAGGAATACGATAAAATGAAAGTTCCTTTTGAGAAATGCTACCAGATTATTCATCTTCTTAAACTGTTCTTTTAGGTTGCAAAAATAGGTAAAAAACAGATACTTTTTTGGAGAATCAATAGTTTTAAATATCTTTTAAATAACTATTTTTGCATGCCGAAAATATTGATCAATATGGCGGGAAAAAAAAAGAAAAAATCGAAAACCGGAAATAAAAGCCTATTCAAAAGAATATTGCTCATAACAGGTAAAATCCTTCTGGCCATTTTTTTGCTAAGTATACTTTTGCCTCTGTCATATCGCTGGATCAATCCTCCGGTAACGCCGCTCATGGTGATCAGGAAAATTTCGGACAAAGCGCCTATTGAAAAAAAATGGATGGATATCGATCAAATTTCACCCCATATGATATCGTGCGCTATCGCGGCGGAAGATAATAATTTTCTGGGACACAGGGGGTTTGACTGGGGAGCTATCCAAAAAGCCATTAATGAAAGAGAAAGCGGGAAACGGAAAAGAGGCGCCAGTACCATATCCCAACAAACAGCCAAGAATGTCTTTTTGTGGCCGAATCAATCATGGGTACGCAAAGGGCTGGAAACTTATTTTACTTTTCTGATCGAACTTTTCTGGAGTAAGGAGCGTATCATGGAAGTTTACCTGAATGTTATCGAGATGGGGAACGGGATTTATGGCGCGGAAGCGGCAGCCCGGCATTATTTTAAAAAACCGGCGAAAGATCTTACACTCAAACAGTCGGCCCTGATCACGGCAGCATATCCGGATCCTCGTCACCGTAATCCGGCCAATCCGTCCGCTTATCTTCGGAATCAATCGGACCGTATCACGGCTCTTACCCGGAAGATCGGAAAGATCGGCTTTGACCCGGTAAGTATCAAAAAGGCGAGGGAGAGATATAAAGCCCGGGAAGCGGAACGGCGAAAGAAAAATGATGGGAAATTATTAAACATTTAATATGCGCAAAAAGGTTGATTTTTTAGTGATAGGTTCGGGTATCGCCGGCTTATGTTTCGCCCTTAAGGCTGCCAACTACGGCAAAGTATGTATCGTGACCAAAGCCAAGATGGATGATACGGCGACCAAATATGCACAGGGAGGCATAGCGGCCGTTATTTACCATCCGGATACCTATGAAAAACATATCGAAGATACCATGATCGCCGGAGATTCCCTTTCCGACCGCAAAATTGTGGAACTGACCATCCGCGAGTCTACCGAAAGGGTGATGGAACTGGTAGAGTGGGGTGTGGATTTTGATAAGACCAAATCAGGCAAATTTTCGCTGGCGAAGGAAGGAGGCCACTCCGAATACCGGGTGCTCCACCATAAAGATATTACCGGACTGGAGATAGAGCAGAAACTGATTCTCGCGGTGAAAAACCATCCTAATATCGAGTTATGGGAAGAACAGCTGGCCGTGGAGATCATTACACAACACCACCTTGGAATCGAAGTGAATCGCCGCACGCCGGATATTACCTGTTACGGCGCCTATATTTATAATCCCGTTACCCAAAAAACCAATACCGTTTTGTCGAAGATTACCATGCTGGCCACCGGAGGTATCGGGAATGTATACAGCAATACCACGAATCCTTCTATTTCAACCGGAGACGGCATTGCCATGGCATACAGAGCCAAAGGAAAGGTTCGCGGAATGGAATTCGTGCAGTTTCATCCGACCTCATTATATAATCCGAAAGAATCACCTTCTTTTCTTATTACGGAGGCGTTGCGTGGGGCGGGGGCGATCCTGAAGGATAGCAAAGGCGTGGAGTTCATGGATAAATATGATTCCCGTAAATCCCTTGCCCCAAGGGATATTGTGGCCAGGGCGATCGACAATGAGATGAAGATCAGCGGAAGTGATTATGTATTCCTGGATGCCACTTCCGTTCCCAAGCATAAAATTTTCGACCATTTTCCTAATATTTATGCCAAATGCTTAAGTATCGGGATTGATATTACCAAAGATATGATTCCGGTGGTACCGGCGGCACATTATTCATGCGGAGGAATTACGACCAATGAATGGGGACAAACCTCCATCGAGAATCTTTATGCTTCCGGAGAGTGCGCATCTACGGGTTTGCACGGGGCTAACCGATTGGCATCCAATTCATTGTTGGAAGCTTTAGTCTTTTCGCACCGGGCATTCCTTAATTCTGTAAAGATTTTTAAAAACATTGAATATTGCGACAGTATACCGGAATGGAATAGTGAAGGTACCGTGTTAAATGAAGAAATGGTACTGATCACTTCTTCCAAGAAAGAGCTGCAAAGCCTGATGTCCAATTATGTAGGTATAGTTCGTTCCAATCTGAGGTTACAACGGGCCTTCGACCGTTTGCAAATCCTTTTTACGGAAACGGAAGAACTATATAAAAAATCCAAATTAAGTCCGGATATTTGTGAATTAAGGAATATGATCAACGTGGGTTACCTGATCATCAGACACGCCATGGCGCGTCATGAAAGCCGGGGATTGCATTATTCTCTCGATTATCCGGGACACCTGGATGAAAATCCTGTGGTAAAAGATGATCTGTAAACACTAATATAACTATGATATCTAAAAATAATATAAACCGCCTCCGGCAGTTGCACCAGAAAAAATACCGCGAGGAAACCTCTCTGTTTCCGGTGGAAGGAAATAAGTCCGTAATCGAATTGGTACAATCCGGATGGACGGTAAAAGAACTCTACGCGACACCGGAATGGATCGATGATCATCGGAATATAATACCTGTGGATGTTGAACCGGTAGCCGTTTCGCTTAAAGAAATGGAAAGGATCAGCGCATGGAAGGCTCCGCAGGAAGTATTGGCTGTAGCCCTGAATGAAGCTTTAGATTTGAAAAGTATTGATCCGGAGAATGTATTATGGATACTCGACGGAATCCGTGATCCCGGTAATCTGGGCACGATCATCAGGACTGCCGACTGGTTCGGATACAAACAGATATTGTGTTCTCCCGATACGGTAGAATTAACCAACCCGAAAACGATACAGGCTACAATGGGTTCCTTTACCCGGGTTAAAGTTTATTATGCTCCGCTACATGATTACCTTGCGACATTGGGAGAAGGGATACCGGTTTACGGGACTTTCATGGAAGGTACGCCGTTGCAGGAGATTAAGTTTCAAAATACCGACCGTATCATTATCGGAAATGAAGCACACGGCATTTCCGGTGACCTTATTCATTATATAACCCGGAAGATTACCATCCCGAATCCTCTGGCAGGTTCCCGACAGACAGAATCCCTGAATGCCGCCATAGCAGCTGCTATTATCATGTTCCGGTCTCTCAGTTAAATTTCATTTATTAATCCGTGATCAAATATCCGTTAGCTTATTATCCGGTATTTAATGAAGATTTTGTTACATGATACCGGCTAATTAATCTTTATGTATTTTTGCATATTAATAAATATAATCGACCGCTTATTTAAAAAAAAATGGAATTTTCCAAAGAATGAATAAAAAGAATCATAAAAAGAAAGATACCAATAGTATCGAGAAAAGAATTGTGGAAGTGTTTTCCGCCGGGGAAGGTATTAAGTATAATTATAAACAGGTAGCTGCGAAAATCAATATTTTCGATAAGGAAGGCAGGGAAAAAGTAAAAAAGATCATCAGCGATTTCGTAGATGCCAATATTTTGTCGAATGCCGGACGCGGTAAATATAAAATCAATGCCAAATATCTTAATAAAGAATTTACAGGTAAAAATTATCTGACCGGTACAATCCAAATGACATCGGGAGGCCTGGCGTTCCTTATTCCGGATGATCGTGAAAATGAAGATGTCTTTATCGCGGATGGAAATATCGGTAACGCGCTTCATAATGATAAAGTAAAGGTGCTGGTATTCCCCGTTCGCCGTAAAAAAGGCCCGGAAGGACAGGTGGTGGAAGTGGTGGAAAGAAGTAAAAAACAGATAGTGGGTACGATCAGCATCAAAAAAGATATCGCTTATTTTATTCCGGATAATCCTTGTTTCCGGCGTGATCTCCTGATTCCCGGAAGATCGTTGAAAGGAGCCAGGTCGGGGGATAAAGTAGTGGTAAGAATCGTAGACTGGGTGGAAGGTACCCGCAGTCCGTTGGGTGAAGTGTTGCACGTTTTGGGTAAACCGGGAAATAATGATGTGGAAATGAACGCGATCCTGGCGGAATATAATTTCCCGCTCTCTTTTCCCGATGACGTGGAAAAAGAGGCGGTGAAGATGAATAAACCGATCAGTGACAAAGAGATATCCAAACGCCGTGATTTTCGCAATATCATTACTTTTACCATAGATCCTGCGGACGCGAAAGATTTTGACGATGCCATATCCTACCAGAAACTGGAGAACGGACTGCACAGGGTAGGAGTTCACATTGCCGATGTATCTTACTACGTAAGGCCGGGATCCGCGCTTGACCAGGAAGCTTATATGCGGGGAACTTCCGTTTATCTGGTCGACCGTACTATTCCGATGCTTCCGGAAATATTGTCCAATAACCTTTGCTCACTCCGTCCCCGTGAAGATAAGCTTTGTTACAGCGCGGTGTTTGATCTGGATGATGAAGCCAAGATACATAAAGAATGGTTCGGCAGGACCGTCATTAATTCGGACCAACGTTTTTCCTATGAAGAAGTCCAGGATATTATCGAACGGAATCAGGGTGAAATGAGTGAATATATTCTTCCTGTTCACGGACTGGCACAATGCTTACGGAAAAAACGAATGGATAATAACGCCATCCAGTTTGAAACCGAAGAAGTAAAATTTAAACTCGATGAAAACGGCAAACCTGTCGGTTTATATCTTAAAGTACAGAAAGAAGCCCACTTCCTGATCGAGGAATTCATGCTGCTGGCTAATAAGAAAGTTGCGGAGAAGATCGGGAGAAAGACAGGTAAAAATAAAGAAATCAAGACTTTCGTTTATCGTATCCATGACGAACCGGTCAGTGATAAACTGGAAACCTTTAAAGCATTCGCCGGTAAACTGGGTTTCGACTTGAAAACTTCTTCCCGCAAGGCACTGGCCTCTTCTTTTAATAATATGTTCCGGGAATCTAAAAATAGCGGTGAGTATGATATGCTGAATAAGTTATCGATCCGGTTAATGGCCAGAGCGGTTTATTCGACTCATAATATCGGGCATTACGGCCTTGCTTTTCCTTATTATACGCATTTTACTTCTCCCATCCGGCGTTACCCCGATCTGATGGTGCACCGCCTTTTTGATGCGTACCTGCATCAGGAACCATCGGCAAACCAGGATGAATACGAAGTATTTTGCAAGCATTCTTCCAAAATGGAACAACTGGCTACGGAAGCGGAACGCGCATCTGTAAAATACAAACAGACCGAATACTTATCCGATAAAATAGGGGAAGTTTTTGCGGCTACCGTCAGCGGAATATCCAAATGGGGTGTTTATGCCGAACTGGATGAATCCAAGTGTGAAGGAATGATTCCGATGAGAAGATTTGATGACGACTTTTATTATATCGACGAAGAAAACTATACGCTGGTCGGTCTGCATCACGGCAGGTCATTGCGTTTCGGGGATAAAATCAAGGTTAAGGTAACGGAAGTGGATTTGTTAAGGAAGCTGATCACCTTCGACCGGTATGAAGATTAAAAATATCTTCGGCTAATACCCGGGTATCTTTTTAAATATAAACCGAGTTATTTTTCTCTCCTGTAAATAAGCCGGTTGTCGATCATCCGGTTTTGGTACTGCTGGATATAAGCCCGCAGGTAATCATATAATCTGGTAACCAATTCCGGATGCTCCTGTTCAATATGTTCCCGCATAAAAGGATCCTTTTCGAGATCATATAAACCCAGCAACTCAAGTTCTTCGTTATAAAGAATCACGTATTGCTGATAATATACGTGGTGGACATTTCCCACATAATTCACGGCAATATGTTCTTTTGCGGTATCCAGGGCGTTTTGCCCGAAAGCGATAAAAGCACGGTCGTAATGTAAGGTTTCCAATATCGTAGGCATGATATCGCTTTGCTGCGCCACGTAAGGATATATTTTCGGTTCCGGGTTCTGGGGATCAAAGAATATTACAGGTACCGACATTTGGCCGACGCTGTTCTGGTTCTCGGGAAATGCCGGGTTATTGGCGTGATCCGCCGTAATGACGAATAGGGTATTTTCGAACCAGGGCTGGCGGGAAGCGGTTTCGAAAAAACGGCGTAACGCATAGTCGGTATAACCGATGCAACGCTGAAGCGGAGACGGTCCCTCTTTGAATACGCCATCATATTTTTCAGGTAGAATATAAGGATGGTGGGAAGATAAGGTGAAAACGACCGAACAGAAGGGTTCGCTGACTTTGGTCAGTTCGGTGGCCATATATTGCAGGAACTCTTCATCCCAGATACCCCAGCCGCCTTTGGCAGCCGGATGGGCCGTAACATAATCTTCTTCCGCGTAAGAGTGATCAAAACCATTGAGGTGCATGAACGACCAGAAACCCATGGAGGCACGGTGAGCGCCGTGGAAAAAAGAGGTGTGGTAATTTTTTTCTTTCAGAAGAGTGCCGATCCCTTCAAGGAAGTTTCCTGAGAACGGGGAAAGTATGTAAGGGTCTTTCATGAACGGAACGGAAGCCACGACCGAGGGCAGGGCGTCAATGGATTTTCGTCCGTTGGCATAAGAATACCGGAAAGTAGTGCTGTATTGTAAAAGGGAGTCGATAAACGGCGTATAACCTTCATATTGACCGTTATCAAGATGTTTGTTCAATGAGCCGACAAACTCGCGGGAAAAACTTTCCCAGATGATGATCACCACATTCCTTGGCGAAAATTCTTTGTTGTCTTGCGGATAATGTACGGGACTATATATCTTTTCCAATTCTTCTTCCGAATCGAAATAAACCACTCTCCGGGGTGTTGTTCTTCCAATGGTCTTAATAATGGTAAACGGTGTATTCTGGACAATGGCCACTTCTAAAGTCCTCTCTACATAATTTCCCGCATCGCTGGAAGTAAGTGGCCGGCTGTGGTTGCGGAAATCTCCGCGGATACCCACGAACCAGATTAAAACTACTACGGCAATTCCCGCAAAGTTAATCGCTCCGTATTTGATCCAGCCGGATTTGCCGGTAGGCCTGGCATCCGGTTTGATCTTCAAATATAAGACAGCAAGTAAAAAAAGGAAAACGATCCATATCAGGGCGATGTACCAGAAATCGGCGATCATGTCCAGTATAAGTCCCGCGAGACTTCCTTCGCCTTTAAACTCCCGGAATATGGAGGAATTGGTCCGTCGCATTGTAAACTGAAAATATCCCATGTCGATACAATTCATCATCAGGGCAATACCATTGGAAAATACGAACCAATATTTAATGATCTTTTGAAGCGTGGGGCGGGATCTGTAACGGAAACTCAACAGCACCGCTACCAGATATACTGAGTTGACCATCAGTACGGCAGCCAGGTCGAAACGCAAACCGCCTGCCATCATGCGCAGGAATTGCCGGAAAGTGATATCGGGATAAATATCGAGATTGAAAAGATAGAACAATATTCGGCAAATAGAAAATAATACCATCACAAGGGTGATATTTCCCAAAAGGGCCAGCCAGGTATTGGTTTCTTTATTAGTGAGTTTGATACTCTTCTTCATTCCATGGGATGGTGAAAACAGATAGAATAGTGATAAATAACGTACAAAAATACGAATAATTATAGAGGCTTGCCGAATTGGCCTTATATTTTAAATAGGAAGGATATGTCAGGAAATTACAAAAACTTTTTCGTCAGTTTAAAATTTTTAAAAGGAACATATTTAAGCGGCATATCCATCCAGGTAGGAGTGATTACGATAGAACGGGCATTACTGAAAGCCCGGAAACTTTCATAGCCGTGATATTTACCCATGCCGCTGTTTCCAACGCCGCCAAACGGCAGGTGATGGTTGGTGATATGCATTAAGGTATCATTGATACATCCCCCGCCGGATGTGGTTTGCGACAATATTTCTTTGGCCTCTTTATTTTTCCCGAAATAATAGAAAGCAAGCGGCTTTTCCTTTGTCAGGAGATAACCGGTTACGTCATCAAGCCGGTCGAAAGTCAATACCGGCAGGATCGGACCGAAAATTTCTTCCTGCATCACGGGATCATCGACACTGATTCCCTCTATAAGAGTGGGGGAGATATATTTCTGAGCCGGGTCCACATCGCCTCCGAATACAATATGGCCTTTGTCTAGGAGTTTTTGAAGCCGTTCCATTGCCTGGTCGCTTACGATTCTGGGATAATAGCGACTTTGTTTAATATCCGGTCCAAACATTTCCGTAACATAGCCTTCCATTTTTTTCAGAAGTTCTTCTTTTACCGAATGATGAACATAGAGATAATCCGGTGCGATACAGGTTTGTCCGGCATTGATGGTTTTACCCCATATAATACGTTTTGCCGCACGGTCAAGGTTGGCGTTCTTATCTACAATACAAGGGCTTTTACCTCCCAATTCCAATACCACGGGGATCAAATGTTCCGATGCCGCTTTCATTACGGTTTTACCTAATGCCGGACTTCCCGTGAAAAAGAAAATATCAAATCGTTGTTGCCATAATAATTGGTTTACATTCCGTCCCCCATGGGTTATCCCGATATAATGAGGCGGAAAGGTTTCGGTAATGAGTTTATCCATTATTTCCGCCGTAGCCGGGGCGTACGGCGAGGTTTTAAGTACGGCGCAACATCCGGAAGATATGGCTCCGATCAATGGATTCATCAGCAATTGGAACGGATAATTCCACGGGGCCGTGATCAGGGCTACTCCTAAAGGTTCATATAAAATACGGCTTCGGGAAGGAAATAAATGTATGGGAGTACTTACCTTTTCGGGTTTTGCCCATATCTTAAAATTCCTGAGGTGGGTATTTAATTCCTGTAGGACAATGCTTACTTCGGTAAGATATGCTTCCTCATAAGATTTATGCAGATCTTTCCATAATGCATCGCAAATTTCTTTTTCATATTTTTTAATAGCGGATTTGAAATTTCTTAATTGTTCTTTTCTAAAGTTAAGATCTTTGGTCTGCCGGCTGTTAAAAAACTGTTTCTGGTTTTCAAGCAATTGCCGGATCGCTTCTTCCGAGGTTTCTTTCATACTGATGATATTTAAGATTTACGGCCTTTAAAATTATCCATGGTAGCATATATGCCCACTTTTTCTCCTACTAACCAGTCGAATCCCTTTACATTTAAGAGGCCTTGTAATAATCTTATCGTCCTGAAACTTAAAGGAATTCCTTTGAGGGTTTTATTCTTCTCGATCGCTTTTAAAACTTTATGGGCAACGTCTTCGGGTCTTAATATCGGTAAGAGCTTTGAGTTAACGCCTTCAAACATTCCGGTACTTATATAATAGGGCATGACGGTGGTGACCGAAATATTCTTTTTCAACTGCTTCATTTCTAATCGCAAACTATCCGACCATCCTGTAACCGACCATTTACTGGCCGCGTATACCGACATCCTGGGATTGGAGATCAGTCCGGCAAGCGAAGCGATATTACAAATATGACCGGCATTCCGTGCCATCATATCAGGTAAAAAAGCGTGGGTAACCAGCATGGGAGCTTCGGCGTTGATCGACATTGTCCGTAATATATCCTGCCCGGTATGCTCATGGAAGAACTTTCCGACCACGATACCCGCGTTATTGATCAGAACATCCACCGGACCGATTTCGCCTAATACTTTAGTCGCATTCCGGGTAATCTGTTCTGCGTCGGAAACATCCGTTTGGTACAGGTGGATTTTACCTAATGAAGCATATGCTTTATGAAGACTTTTCAGGGAATGCGGATCAATATCCCATACGATTAATTCCGCGCCTTTTTCCAATAACATTCTTCCTGTTATTTTACCGATGCCGGAGGCGCCGCCCGTGATTAAAACACGTTTGCCCTGCCAATTGAATTTTGGATTGCTCATGGTCTGATATGCTGTAAAAATAGAACATGAACTTTCAGGCAATGTTCAAAAATATAAAAGAAATACAGTAGGATTCCAACCTTAATGAATACGGATAATGATAATTAATCCAGGAAATTACGGACGTGTTGTAACAATGTATTTTTGTCCATTCCTCCTGATTGGCGCCATACGATCCTGCCTTTTTTGAAAATCAGGAAAGTCGGGACGGATTGTATCTGATATTGATTCGCCACAGCCTGGTTTTTATCGATATCGATTTTAATGACACGGGCTTTCCCGTTCAGTTCTTTCCCTAAAGATTCAACAATAGGCGTCATCGCTTTGCACGGGCCGCACCATGTCGCGAAAAAATCTACCAGCACCGGCAGTTCTCCTTGTATGATTTCGTTAAATGTTTCCATGATTCTCTTCAAAATTATGATAAATAACATCCTCCCTGACTAAAAGTTTGAAAGAAACTCTTCCCGATATATAGAAAACAGCTTGAAGTAGATGATTCAACCCTATCTGAAACTTTTATTCCGGGATCGTGTTTTAAGGTAATAATATTTATATTTTTGCGTGATAAATCTTAATGCCGAATTATTATGAAATCAATTGATCAGGTTAATTTTAAAGGAAAAAAAGCTTTGGTAAGAGTTGACTATAATGTGCCATTGAATGACAAAATGGAAGTAACCGGCACCATGCGGATCGAACGGACGGTTCCTACCGTGAAAAAAATCGTGGGTGACGGGGGAATCGCTATTCTCATGTCACACCTTGGACGTCCTAAAGGACAGGTAATAGATAGTATGTCGCTGAAATATGTGGTAGATGCCGTTTCGGAGATCATGGGACAGAAAGTTTATTTTTTGGGTGATGTGTTAAGTGACGATATCCAGGAAAAGGTAAATAACCTGAAACCCGGTGATATCGGTATTCTTGAGAATTTAAGGTTCCACCAGGAAGAAATGGACGGAGATGTGGAATTCGCCGGAAAGATAGCGTCTCTGGGAGATGTTTATGTGAACGACGCTTTCGGAGCCGCCCACAGGGCACACGCTTCCACCGCCGTTATTGCGCAGTTTTTCCCCGGGAAATCATTCGCAGGTTATCTTTTATACAATGAGGTAAACAACCTTGACAAAACACTGGTGGATATCAAAAGACCTTTTACGGTTATTATCGGAGGATCTAAAATTTCAACTAAGATCGATATCATCGAAAGTCTGCTGGATAAAGTGGATACGCTTATTCTTACCGGCGGTATGAGTTATACTTTTTTAAAAGCGTTCGGAGAGAAAATCGGGGATTCCCTGTTTGAACCCGATCAGTTGGATACGGCATTAAATGTATTGAAAAGCGCTTACCGGAAAGGTGTTAACCTGGTATTACCCGTAGATAGTGTTTGCGGAGACCAGTATGCTCCCGATGCCAGTGTGATTACGACAGAAACCAATACCATACCGGACGGCTGGATGGGACTGGACATAGGACCGAAAACAATTTCCAAGTTTTCCTCCGTAATCAAAAATTCCGAAACGATCCTTTGGAACGGACCGGCCGGCGTTTTTGAATTCGACAAATTTAGTCATGGTACCAATTCAGTGGCGTTATGTGTGGCTGCCGCAACCGTATCCGGTTCATTCTCATTAGTAGGAGGGGGAGATACGATCACCGCGGTTAATAAATACGGTTTCCGGGATTTTATTTCTTACATCAGTACGGGAGGAGGAGCCATGTTGGAATATCTGGAAGGCAAAATGCTTCCGGGTATAGAGGCTTTGGAAAAATACTAATAGATTATATTGTTAATTCAATTAAATTTAGAGTAGATCATTTAATCTATAGGTTTAATTAAGAATAGATTTTTATCGCCTGTTATTTAACATGATTAATGAAAATAACAGGCGATATTATTGTTAAAATTTTCTATATTTGCATTCTCAAAATAACTCGGAATGCTAATCAAAACTTACAGTTGCGCCCTGATGGGGGTAGCCGCTATTCCTATCACCATTGAAGTAAGTGTGGAAATAGGAGTGAATTTTTTCCTGGTCGGATTACCCGACAGCGCCGTAAAAGAAAGCCAGCAACGCATCGATACCGCCTTAAAAAGTTGCGGCTATAAAATCCCGGGAAAGAAAATTGTCATTAATATGGCTCCCGCCGATATCAGGAAAGAGGGTTCTGCGTTCGATCTCACATTGGCAATGGGTATTTTGATCGCTTCCGAACAAATAACACCCTTGAAGAACGTAGCGGATTATTATATAATGGGTGAACTTTCTCTTGACGGGAGTATTCAGCCGGTAAGAGGCGCTTTGCCGGTGGCGATCGAGGCCCGGAAAAGAGGAAAGAAAGGTGTCATACTGCCTCTTGCCAATGCGAAAGAAGCGGCTATCGTGAGTGATATTGAAGTACTGGGAGCGGAAAATATCAGGCAGGTCATCGATTATTTCCAGGATGGTATCGCAATCTCTCCCATGACCATCGATACCCGTGAAGAGTTTCACAAAAGTTTGAATGAATATGAATTAGACTTTTCTGATGTAAAAGGACAGGAAAACATCAAACGGGCGCTCGAAATTGCCGCCGGTGGCGGTCACAATGCCATTTTAATCGGATCACCCGGCTCAGGAAAAACCATGCTGGCCAAACGTCTTCCTTCCATTTTACCGCCCATGACATTGAATGAAGCGCTGGAAACCACTAAAATCCATTCCGTTGCCGGAAAAATGGGCCGTTATTCGTCTCTGATCTCCGTTCGCCCGTTCAGGTCGCCACACCATACGATAAGCGATGTGGCTTTGGTCGGAGGAGGTACGCATCCGCAACCCGGAGAAATTTCACTGGCCCATAACGGTGTACTTTTCCTCGACGAATTGCCGGAATTCAAAAGGACGGTGCTCGAAGTGATGCGTCAACCTCTGGAAGACCGTTACGTGACGATCTCGCGTTCCAAATACACCGTTGAATTTCCGGCGTCCTTTATGTTCCTGGCCGCGATGAATCCCTGTCCATGCGGTAATTATAACCATCCTTCAAAAAAGTGTACCTGCAGTCCGGGTGAAGTACAACGTTATCTGAATAAAGTCTCCGGACCTTTGATGGACAGGATCGATATACATGTGGAAGTGGTTCCCGTAAGCCATGAGGAACTGGCATCTCCCTCTACAGGAGAAAGGAGTGAATCGATCCGGGAAAGGGTCATGGAAGCCCGGGATATCCAGCGGAAACGTTTTCAGTCCATATCCGGTACATTTTGTAATGCCCAGATGAACAGTAATCTGGTCGGATCATTTTGTAATATTACACGGGAAGGTCAGGAGTTATTGAAATTGGCCATGGAGAGACTGGGATTATCGGCCCGCGCCTATGACCGCATTTTGAAAGTCGCCCGTACCATTGCGGATCTCGACCATAAGCAAGATATCGAAATAGGTCATTTGTCCGAAGCGATCAATTTCAGAAGTCTGGACCGGGACAATTGGGGTAGGTTATAAGTCAGGGAATCCTTACGGACAATTAATTTTCGTATGTTCCGGTGAACCATTTCTTGAAATCCTTAATTTTCGCCCGGCTCACCACGATACGTTCGGGAGAAGGTATGGTGAGATTTACGGAAAGACGGTTGCCAAACCATAACGTTAAATCGGAAATGGCTGCTTTGGCAATAATGAACTGGCGGTTCGCCCGGAAAAAATCTTTCGGGTCAAGTTGATTGGATATTTCGTCCAATGACTGATCCGCATAATATGTTTTATTTTGGAACGTTACGGCTTTCACTAATTTTGTATCCATATAAATATAAGCGATATCCTTTACTTTCACCGGTATTAATTTATCTTTCTCAGGGAACAGGAAATAGGACTTATATGCAGGAGCGGGTTCCTTAAGGTAAAGTCTTTCAATCATCTGGTCAATAATATCTTTATCCATCGTTATATTGGGAGTTAATCTTCTTAACTTCTGGATTGACTTTACCAGGTCGGATTTGTCGATGGGTTTCAGTAGATAATCTATGCTGTTCACTTCAAAAGCCTGAAGCGCATACTGGTCGTAAGCCGTCGTAAAGATGATGGGACAATGAAGCGTTATTTCGTCAAAAATGGAAAATGAAGGTCCGTCGGCAAGATGGATATCCATAAACGCGACATCCGGAGTATCGTGGTGCCGGAACCATTCCACACTGTCTTCGATGGATTCCAGCATGGCTTCGATCGTTATGTCCGGCGCCACCTCCCGGATCAGTTGTGCAAGGGACCTGGCCATCACTTTTTCGTCTTCGATAATAACTGTTTTCATAGCTCTGTTAAAGGAAGTGAAACTATAAATTTATTTTCGGTCTGGGTGATCACAATTGCTCTCTCAAATCGAAGCATATATCTTTCGTTAAGGTTTTTGAGTCCTATCCCTACACCGGGTTCTTTCATCTTTTTCGATTGGATAAGATTGGAAACGCACAATTTTTCATCATCGGTAGTATAAATTTGTACCGTAAGGGAAAGTTTTTCGCTGATCACATTATGTTTTATGGCATTTTCGACAAGCGTTTGAAGACTGATCGGAATAATAGGGTAGTGGTAATACTTTTCATCGATCCTGAAATCGAAGGAGAGGTTTTCCCCGTACCTGATCAACATTAATTCACAATAAGCACTGGTAAATTCGAGCTCATCCTTTAGCGGCAGCAGGTCTTTGTCCTGGATGGTATAACGAAGGACATTGGAAAATTTCTGTACATAATCTTCGGCTTTTTCAGGATCCAGCCGGATAAGGGATTTTAATGTGCCGAGACAATTAAATAGAAAATGAGGATTTATCTGGTTCTTAAGGGCTTCATATCTCGTTTTAATATTTTCGGCGCTTAATTTTTCATATTCCAGGGCAATCTGTTGTTTTTTATACTGCAGGTAATTGAACTGGGTTAAGAAAATAGTGACCAATGATATCAGGAAATTACGAATAAAATTTCCCAGGAAAAATCTCCCTAATACGGTACTCCTGTCGAATAAAAGCATATTGGCCTGTGAGAACAGGAAGGAGAAGATTAGGGTTGCCAGAATATTGAACAGTATAATATTAAGGAACTGTTTTTGGGATCCCTTCTGAATTTTAATCAGATGGGAATTGATAATGGATATAATGAAGGTATAGAGAAAAGTAGAGAAAAAACTGTATAATAGGAAAAAAATATTAATTCCCGCATAGTGGGGCGGAATACCTTTCGGATTATCCAGCGCGCTAACTCCCAGAAAATAAATGAGGATATAGAAAATATTGATAAGTAGCGATATGAATAGAGAAAATACAATTAAGTTCCGGTAATTTATAGGGTAATGATTAGCCTCTTTCATCAGGTTATTTTATTTTCAGAACTCTGTTAGTATATCTCGTAAACAAAGGCAAATATAATATTCTTTGTGTGAACCATCTCAAAACAGATGATTATCTTGGGCGGTTTGAAGTATTATGCCATAATCAGTAATACGTAATAAATTTGGTTTGAATATACCGGATCTCCTGATAGTGGGTACGGTAAATTTCTTTCTAAGGTCATAAATAGTATGGGAACGGGCGGTAAAGAACGATCTTCTACAGGAAGAAAGAAGAGCATTACCTGTTGAATATTCCATTGATCCGTTAGATATTGATCATACAAATAAACCGGAAAAGTTTCATCTGTAGTTTCCATGGTTGAAAAGGCTGATTCATACGGATACGGATAAGAAGTGTAGATTTCTTCCCAGGAGGGCAACAGGTTATCGGTTATGGTGGAAAAATATAATTGCAGAGGAATACCTGTTGAGCCTTCCTCATAATAGGGTGTACCCAATATTCCGGTATAAGTGGAATGCGGGTCGGTAAGTACGGATTCATATTCCGTTTTTTCAAGGATGCGGTTATAATCAGGATTAAATTCCTGAACCGCCGCACCGTCTGGCTTCTTGTTGATGATGATAAAGATCATTTTACTTTGGTTTGATGATAAGTGTTGTTTTAATGGTGAAGCAAAAGTATTTTATTTGATGAATGCGCCCGGTGAAAATTGTATGAAATGGAAAAATAAGGATCTGAATGGTCAGAAAAGATGTTGAACGGTATTGTCGTGAAAATATAACTGCGGAGAAACCTTTTAGTCCGAATTTTTGTACATTTGCAACACTATTAAACCGTTGGTATATGATCGGTAATTCACGGTTTTGGCATTTTATACTATAGGTAAATATATGAACTTCTCAATTATCGGATCCGGAAATATTGCCTCATGGCTGGCTTATGTTATTCACAGGAATGGAGAAAAGATCGATCAGGTCTACAGTCGTTGTTATACACATGCCTCTTCTTTAGCGACTCAATACGGAGCCGAACCTATTGATGATATATCCAGGCTTAATGACAGAAGCGACATCTATATCTTTACTTTAAATGATACGGCATATCATAAAGTATTAAAGGATGTTAAATTCAATATGAATTTGGCTGTCCATACATCGGGTTCACTTTCTCAGGAACTTTTTAAGGGTTTTGCCAGCCATTACGGCGTGATCTATCCCTACCAGTCGATTTCTGCCGGTATGGACTATTCGGGAATTACGGTGCCTTTATGTATAGAGGCGGATAATGAACAAACCTTAGCGCATTTGCGTCATATAGCCGGTAGCTGGACGGATCAGGTTTATGAAATCGGTGAAGCGGACCGTGGCTATTTGCATCTTGCCGCTGTTTTCAGTTGCAATTTTGTGAACGCTTTATATGGGGTCGGATATGATATCCTGAAATACAGGAATATAGATCCCGGCATTATGAAGCCGTTATTACAGAATACTTTGCAAAAACTGGATTTTATGTCTCCATCGGAAGCGCAGACAGGGCCGGCCGTGAGACACGAATTCCCGATTATGGAAAAACATCTCGGAATGTTGAAAATAGAAGAATTAAAGGAGGTTTATCGTTTGATATCATCTCTTATTCAGGAAAAGAATGCGGAAAATGATAATACGGATAAGGTTTGAAATATTCTTCCGGATTAAAATGATTAATTTAAAAATTTGATATGAAAAATTACCGTGAAAAACTTCATCGTATTACCACTTTTATTTTTGATTTCGACGGTGTGCTTTCGGATGGGAAAGTGTATGTTCTGCCTGACGGTGACCAGATCAGGAATACGGATGTGAAGGATGGATACGCTATTCATTACGCTATGAAACTGGGATACCGGATGGCGATTATTTCAGGAGGTTATTCCGAAACGATGAGATTACGTTACGCTAATTTTCCCGGTATGGAAATTTACCTGAAAGTGGGCGATAAAGTAGCGGTGTTTAATGAATATCTCGCCAAACACCAAATTAGTGCGGAGGAGGTGTTGTATGTGGGAGATGATATTCCGGATTATAAACTCATGCAGATGGTTGGGGTAAAATGTTGTCCTTCTGATGCGGCGGAAGAGATTAAGCAGATCGCCGATTATATTTCCCACAGGCGGGGTGGCGATGGTTGCGTAAGGGATGTGATCGAACAAACGATCAGGGCACACGGTAAATGGATGGGTGATGACGCCCATATCTGGTAATATCCGGATGATTTATCCGGCCAAGGATATTCTTTCTTTTTCCTTTAATTTCAAATACCGGCCGCACTGTTGCAGCCGGTCATATCCTAACATAATACCCAAAATGAAGTCCTCTTCCGCTGTAAATTCATGTAGTTTTTTATTCCCTATTTCCCGGATTACATCCACACATTCGGGATCTCCGAAAAATAGGTTGATCTTAGAGTCGGATACGGTTCTCACGATATAAGAGATTCCCTGGTGTTTTAATTTGAGTTCGGCTTCGTCTCTGTAAGATGCGTCGAGCGTATGCAAAACAAGGTGCCGTAATCCTTTTTTGTATTCATAAATATGATGGCAAAGTACTTTCATGGTAATGGGCTTGGTAGTAGTAATTGATGAGTATTATGTGAAAAGCGGTAAGATTTCCGTAATCCATTTGTCAATCCTTTCATCCGTAAGGGAAGCTTCATTGTCTTCATCCAGCGCCAATCCGGCAAAATGACCGTCTTCAGCTGCTTTGGAATCGTCAAAATGATAGCCGTCTACAGGAACTTCTCCGATGATATTACATCCTTTGTCCTTAACCGCCTCATATAAAATACCAACCCCGTCGACAAAAGTATCCGGATAAGAACTTGAATCTCCCAAACCGAAGAATGCGACGGTTTTACCTTCAAGATTACTGTTGGTCAGTACGGAAAGATGCTCTTCCCAGTCGTCCTGAAGATCACCGAATCCCCAGGTGGATGTACCCAGGATGAGGTTGGGATAGCTGTCAAGGTCCCCGGCTTTTAGGCCGGAAACATCAATAAGGGATACTTCTTCACCGGAAAGTTTTCCGGCTATTTTTTGTGCTGCATTCCGGGTGTTATCGGTGGTAGAACCGAATACAATGCCAATTTTTTTCATGATATTCTAATTTATAAGTTTATATCCGTATTAGATTTTCGATTACAAAATAAAATAAAAACGTATTGAAACTCAATCACTAATTGTAGTGATTTTTAGAAGGGCAATACCTATTTTTACTTTCTTTCCTTCTCTATTATGAAAGTCCTGAATCCAGATGGAAGTCAAGTCAGGAATGGATTCTCCTTAGCCATTCATAGAGGGATTCCTTTTGTTTCTCCGCAATTGCCAATACTTTCTCATAATATGAAAAACAGTCTGACCAAAAGATGTTAATCCGTTTGAGAGTATCTATGGAACGCATAGCGTATTACAGGAAAATGCGAAGATAGCTGTAAACCAGAATCTAACGATACGCAATTGGCTTGTAGGGTGCTATATTGTAGAATATGAGCAACACGGAGAAGACCGGGCAGAGTATGGTACGAAGCTCTTGGATGAACTTGCCAAGAAGTTAAAATCAAGAGGAATTAAAGGATTAAGAAGCCGGGAACTAAATACCTGTCGGAAATTTTATATAACCTATCCTCAAATTTGGCGGACATTGTCCGCCAAATTGCAAGCAAATCATAATCATGGCATTCTGGCAATAGACATAAACAAATTGGAGATTTCGCGGACATTGCCCGCAAAATCTGATTCTGAGATTGAAATTGCTCCAGAACTGTTATTATCAAGGCTTTCTTATTCTCATTTTATAGAATTGATAAAGTTTGAAGACCCACTCGAGCGCCTATTCTACGAAGTCGAAACGATAAAGAATAATTGGAGCGTTCGGGAATTGGAACGGGCTGTGAATACGACTCTGTATGTTAGAACCGGATTGTCGAAAAACAAGGAAACTGTTATTGCCAAATTCAAAAATCAAAAGCCGGCTCAAAATGTAGATATCATTCGTGATCCCTACTTCCTGGAATTTCTTGGATTGGAAGAACGTTCGGAATATAGTGAATCCGAATTAGAACAAGCCATCCTGGACCATTTGCAGAAATTCCTGATAGAACTGGGTACGGGATTCTGTTTTGAATCTCGCCAAAAGCGGATCACGTTCGATAATACTCATTACCGCATCGACCTGGTCTTCTATCACCGTATCCTGAAAAGTCATATTTTGATTGATTTGAAAATCGGCAGATTCGACCACGCTGATGCCGGGCAAATGAATATATATTTTAATTATTATAAAGACAATGAAATGACAGACGGTGATAATCCGCCTATAGGACTTATTCTTTGTGGCAGCAAAGGTGAGGCACTGGCGAAATAAGCTACTTCCGGCATGGATAACCAACTATTTGTTTCCAAATATTTAGTTCAATTACCGGATAAAAAGATCTTGGAAAATTTCATCAAAAGGGAAATTGGAGAATAGAAATTCATTGAGACGGTTTAGCCGTTCCAATTTATCGTGATCCACCGGGTTATTAAATCCTGTTTCATAAAGATGAATAACCTGTTCATATCGGTAGAAAATGATTTGTAATCTCTCTCTTTTTTTACTACTTTTGCAAACTAAATTTTCTGTATGCAACCTTTGATCTCTCCTTCCATGTTATCGGCCGATTTTTGTCATTTGGCCGATGATATTTCCATGATAAATAATTCGCAGGCCGATTTTTTCCATCTGGATATCATGGATGGTGTATTTGTACCCAACATTTCTTACGGAATGCCTTTGATAAAGGCTATCAAATCGTTAGCCCAGAAACCGTTGGATGTACATCTCATGATCGTTCAACCTGAACGCTATGTCAGGGAATTTAAAGAAGCCGGAGCGGATCTGCTGACCGTACATTGGGAAGCGGCGATACACCTGCATCGTCTGGTTCATCAGATAAGGAGCGAAGATATGCTGGCCGGCGTCGCATTGAATCCGCATACTCCGGTATCCAACTTAGAGGATATCATCCAGGATCTGGATCTGGTGCTGATCATGTCGGTAAATCCCGGTTTCGGCGGACAGAAATTCATTGAAAGGACCTATGCCCGTATTGCGGAACTCAGGGATATGATCATCAGGCAGAATTCCAATGCCATGATTGAAGTGGACGGGGGAGTCGGTGCCGATAATGCCGAAGCTCTGGTAGAAGCCGGTGCTGATATATTAGTAGCCGGGAATGCCATATTCAAATCTGATGATCCTATAGAGACCATAAAGAAATTAAAAAGTGCTGGAAAAGAGGATGATCAACAGGCATAATTAGTCCGTACCGGAAAAAGGGAATATGAAACCATACCGTATTTTGATATTTATTATCGTGGTAATTACGGGATTAGGGCTTTTAGCGGCCTTTTTCCCGGAAGATGGTATTGCGGTCGGGAATATAACCCTGCGTTTTCCTTCCCTGGAAACCGTGATGACGCGTGAAGACCATTCTCAGCAGGAAGCGGAAGCCAGGATGATGGTACTGGATAGTATCGCCACCCGGACCCGGGAGTTAAATGAATTAAAAGATACGTTATCCTATTATAACGAAATATTATCCATGCACCCCGCCCGTTTTTATGTGCCGGGAGACGATATCGGTTATTTTGATTCCTTCTTTGAGGCATTAGACCTGGCCAATGAAGAAGAACGTGTGGTCAGGATATTACATTACGGCGATTCGCAGATCGAGATGGACAGGATATCGTCAGATTTGCGCGCATTTTTCCAGCATAAATTCGGCGGTGGCGGTCCGGGATTATTACCGCTGGAACAAACCATCCCTTCCGCGTCGGTATATCAGCAGGCTTCCGGTGATTATGAAGATTATGCCGTATACGGCACCAGTATGAGGACTTCAAACCGGGAATACGGACTGATGGGCCGTTTTTACCGGGTTCATAGTAATGCTCATTTCACCGCTACCGCTACAAAAAATGAAAAACTTGATCCCGGGCTAAGATCCTTTTCCCGGATTACACTCTTATTTAAAGACCTGAAAGGCGGATTTTCCGCTTCCCTTAAAGGCAGAGGTCTTCCCGGAGAATTAATGCAAACTAATGAAAAAGCCGGATATGGAAGCTTAACATGGCAATTGGATACCGTCGTGACCAGGATTTCTTTGAACCTCAAAGGCGCTGCCGACATTTACGGAATACTGCTGGACAATGGTTTCGGCGCCAATGTGGATAATATTCCCTTACGCGGTTCTTCGGGGACCATTTTTACTTCCATCAGGGATTCTTCACTTTCTCATCTTTATGAGTTGGCAGATGTTGGATTGGTGATATTGCAGTTCGGCGGAAATTCCGTGCCGGGAATATATGGAGAAAAAGGAGTACAGGCATATAAGGAAAGAATCGCGTCCCAGATACGTTACATAAGAAATATTTATCCTAATGCCAAGTTATTATTTATAGGTCCTTCCGATATGAGTACGAGGGTGAACGGGACACTGCAAACCTACCCGTGGCTTCCTGCTATTGTGGAAGCATTGAAAGAAGCGGCGATAGAAAACGATGCTGCGTTTTGGGATATGTACGAGGTAATGGGTGGACATAACTCCATGTTGGCATGGGTCAGGAATGGATATGCCGGAAATGATTATATACATTTTACACCGACCGGGGCAACCAAAATCGGTAAGGCGCTTTCCGGTTCATTTGAAGTGATGTATGATTTTTACCGGATGCGCAAAGAAACACCCGGAGATCGTTTTGATGAAATATGGGCAAATTTTAATATGCAACCGACTGTAGACACTACTACCGCTCAATACTAAGTGATGAAAAAAAAACTGGTTTTGTTATTATTATTGTGGGTTTTTCACGGGATTTATCTGTTTTCCCAGCCGATATATCCATATGTAAAGATCGATACCCTGAATTTTGCTCAATTTGATAAAAATGAATTGGTCTTCAGTCAGGATACTTCCTTATTGATGCCTTTTTTTGAGAAATTTAATTCTGTGGTGACTTCCGGAGAGGGGAATATCAATATTGTCCATATTGGAGCTTCACACGTGCAGGCCGGTACGTTTCCACATCGTATCAGGAAAAATCTGCTCGAGATATTTCCGGCTTCCGTAGCCGGCAGAGGAATGATCTTTCCTTATTCCGTTGCCAGAAAATCTAACAATCCGGCAGATTACAAAGTCTCTTCCTCCACAACCTTCGAATTGATAAGAAATGTCTACTCTAATTTGGAAAAACCTTTGGGAGTGACGGGTATCGCGGTTTATACCTCCGATACCGTAGCTGAAATCAGGATTTCCATTCCGGCTTTAGATCCTGAGTTTATAACCACAAGGATTCACCTTTTCGGATTCGCCGATAGCGGTCGTGTGATACCGACGATCCGGATCGACAGTCTGGAATACCCGCCCGTGGTGATGGATTCTGCTGCCCGTAAATTTATTTATGAAGTACAACCTTTTACCGATACTTTTACCTTACAAATCCGGAACCATACAGGCGGAGCTTTCACCATAACCGGAATTTTGCTGGATAACGGCTTTCCGGGTATAACATACCATTCTTTAGGAGTAAACGGGGCGAATGTGGCTTCTTTCCTGAAATGTGATTATTTTGTCCGGGATATGCAATATTTGAAACCGGATATGGTCATTTTCGGATTGGGAATAAACGATGCTTCCGGTGATCATTTCGATACTTTGGAATTCGTCAATAATTATCTGCAGCTTGTCGACCGGATTAAAGAAGTAAATCCGGAATGTGCGTTTGTTTTTGTTACCAATAACGATAGTTACAAAAGGATTGCCCGGGGGAAATATGCAGTCAATAAAAGAGGTCCCGTGGTGAGGGAACAGTTCTACAAACTGGCGTCCCTGACTTCCGGCGCGGTTTGGGATCAATTTGAAATTATGGGAGGACTTAAGTCCATGGATAAATGGCGTATTGCCTCGCTGGCCAAAACCGACCGCGTCCATTTTACCAATCAGGGCTATAGCCTTATAGGCGATCTATTCACCAATGCTTTTCTGGATGCTTATTGGAGGTGGAAACTAACACAGATAGATGTTCCCATTGATATGGAATTTATGGAACGGCAATCAGTATCAGACTAAATCAGTTCTATGACCTTAGATAATATCAAATCTTTTTTTACGATCATATTTTCTTTCGACGAAAGATACCCGCTTCTTTTTACACAATTCTATTTCTGGGCTTTTTTTGCCATCGTATTTGCTGTTTTCAGCCTGATAGGTAACCGCAGGCTTTTAAGAAATGCTTTTCTTTTCTTCGCCAGTCTTTTTTTCTACTATAAAACTTCCGGTCTTTTCGTACTTATCCTGATCTTTTCGACATTATACGGTTTCTTTATCGGCAAAAGAATAGGGAATTTATCCCAAAGTTCATGGAGAAAATTCTATCTTATCCTGGGGGTATTTATCAACCTGTTTTTATTATGCTATTTTAAATACGCTTATTTTTTCACAGATGCCTATAACAGCCTTTTCCATACGAATTATGAAGTGGTTAATTATCTGGCTAAATGGACGAATGAGTTAGCCGGAACTACCCGTTTCGATGCCAGTAAAATATTGTTACCTGTAGGGATATCCTTTTATACTTTTCAGAATATAAGTTATTTGGTCGATATTTATAAAAAGAAGGTACTTCCGGTCAGCAATATACTGGATTTCGGTTTTTATACCTGCTTTTTTCCGGGTCTTGTAGCCGGACCTATTGTACGGGCCAACCAGTTTATTCCGCAACTTTACAAGAAATTCCATCTCTCCAGGAAACAGTTCGGAATTGCTGTTTTCTGGATATTGAACGGACTGATCAAGAAATTGATCCTGAGTGATTATCTGGCGGTAAATTTTGTAGACAGGGTTTTTAATAATCCCAATCTCTTTACCGGCTTTGAGAATCTTTCGGCTCTGTTTCTCTATTCTCTGCAGGTATATGCCGATTTTTCCGGTTATACGGATATCGCCATCGGTGTAGCCATGTTGATGGGTTTTTATCTCCCTATGAATTTTAATTCACCTTATAAGGCGACCAATTGCGGTAATTTTTGGAGAAGGTGGCATATTTCCTTATCTACATGGCTTAAAGATTACTTATACATACCATTGGGCGGAAGCAGAAAGGGAAAAGTCAGAACGCAGGTCAACCTTATGGTTACGATGCTGCTGGGCGGACTGTGGCACGGCGCCAGTTGGAATTTCATGATCTGGGGAGGCCTCAATGGCGTGGGAATTCTTACTTTCAAGTTGTGGAGAACCATGAAGAAATATGCCCGTACTTTACTGACTTTTGCGGGCTTCCTCCTTTTCTTTTGCCTCAATTATTTTTTCCCGAATCCCGCTTTTGTTATAGGCTCGGTATGGTTAGGCGTGATTTTCGCCGGTACTTTCCTCGATCAGCTGTATTCCCTCTTTGCGAAAAACAAACCGATTGTCTGGCTGAACCGGGGTTGGTCTATATTCCTGACTTTCGTTTTCATTACTTTCACCAGATTATTTTTCCGTTCAGGCTCAAATCTGGATCCGGCGGAAGCCAGCCGGGTAGCCTGGGAAACCGCCAGGAATATGATAACCCGTATCGGAGGAAAATGGCAGGTAGACCTTATTCCGCAAATTTTGCATGAATATATGTTTGTCTTTATTCTTTTTGCTATAGGAATGATCATCCACTGGCTTCCCGAAAAATGGAAAAGATGGTACCGTGTTAACTTTGCGATGATGCCTTTATGGCTTATGGCGATTGTGGTGATAGGTACGGTTTTTGTGGTTTATCAGTTCGTTACCGCCGACCTTCAGCCATTTATTTATTTCCAGTTCTGATTACAACTAATGTTTAATAAATAAAAAAGACTACCCGACGGGTAGTCTTTTTTGGAAATGTATAAGTATAATTATTATTTACATTCCAGTTTGCTTCCATCTGCGTAAGTTTCATTGAAGTCTTTACATTTCCAACCGCTACCGTTAACTTTCGGAGCATTGTACTCGGAAACTGTAGTACCGGCAGCATTGATTTCTTTACAATTGCAACTTTTTACACATGAAGTTGATAGCACTGCCATGCATCCTGCTATGGCCAAGATAAATAATCCTTTTTTCATAATATGAATAGGTTTGGTGAATAATGCGGCAAAATTAAAAAAATCTTCTTTTAAAATTACATTTTTTGAATAAAAATATTTTATTGGAAGTCAGAAATACCATATTTCCATTTTTGTTGTCACGCACCTTATAAAAACAAAAAAGCCGGGATTAATCCCGGCTTTTGAAATATAATGAAATACAATTACAATACGTTGATGGCTTCTACGCTGTTTTTCCCAAGTTGAATAGCTTTGATGTTATCGGGAATAAGTCCGTGGTGACGGGCCGGAAGGGATTTTTCCAATCCTTTTTCAATAAACTGTTCATCCACGATAGGCTTAATTTTCAAAAAGCCGCCGAGGATAATCATATTGAATAATTTCAGATTGCCCATTTCCGCTGCTTTATCGGTACCGGCTACCTGATAGATGTTAATATCTTTACGGGTAGGATGGTGGGTTATACCGTTCGGGTCATATACCAATACTCCGCCGGGTTTAATGGCATTTTCAAACTTATCCATTGACTGTTGGTTGAGTATGATAGCCGAGTCGAACTGGCTAAGTGTGGGAGAATTAATTCTTTCGTCACTGATGATTACGGTAACATTGGAAGTACCGCCTCTCATTTCAGGTCCGTAAGAAGGCATCCAGCTCACTTCTTTATTTTGCATTACCCCGGAATAAGCCAGGATTTTTCCCATTGAAAGAACTCCTTGTCCACCAAAGCCTGCTATAATTATTTCTTCTGTCATAATTTTAAATTTTAAAAAGTTAATCTTATTGTTGAGGAACTTTAAGGTCTCCCAATGGAAACTCTTTCAACATGTTCTCTTCCAGCCACTGGTTAGATTTTACCGGTGATAATTTCCATCCTGAATTACAGTTGGAAACTACTTCCACGAAAGAGATACCTTTATTTAATTTCTGGTATTCAAAAGCATTTTTGATGGCTTTTTTGCATTTACGTACCAGTGCAGGTGTAAATACAGCCTGACGGGTTACATAATAGGTTCCGGGTAAAGTGGCGAGGATTTCAGTCATTTTTAATGGATTTCCCATGATGCTGAGATCTCTTCCGTATGGACTGGTGGCGGTTTTCATACCTTCAAGGGTCGTAGGCGCCATTTGTCCGCCTGTCATCCCATAAATACCGTTATTAACGAAGATCATCGTGAAATTCTCTCCACGGTTGCAGGCGTGAATGGTTTCCGCCGTTCCGATAGCGGCAAGGTCGCCGTCTCCCTGGTAAGTGAAAACAAACTGGTCGGGTCTTAACCTTTTCATGGCGGTAGCCAACGCCGGTGCTCTACCGTGGGCGGCTTCTACCGTGTCGATGTCAAAATAATTATAAGCCAATACGGAACATCCTACCGGAGCCACGGCCAGCGTGTTTTCCTGGATGCCCATTTCTTCAACAACCTCGGCTATTAATCTGTGAATCAAGCCATGGCCACATCCGGGACAATAATGCAAAATATTATCGGTCATCACCGGAGTACGCCTGTATACAAGATTTTCGGGTTTTATGATTTCTTCTCTTTTCATACTTTTAATTTTTTTGTTCTAAAAGCAAAAGGTGACCTCTGCTATTTCATTAATTTTGTTTTCAAAGCTTCCAGTACTTCAAACGGGGTAGGGATGATACCTCCGAAACGTCCGTAATGTTCAACGGGAACATTGCATTCCACAGCCAGTTTTACATCTTCAACCATTTGTCCGGCGCTCATTTCCACGCTCAGAATACCTTTCATATTCCGGCTGATTTCCTTAATGGCTTTGGATGGGAAAGGCCACAGGGTAATAGGACGAAGAAGCCCCACTTTGATTCCGCTTTCGCGTGCAATCTGGATCGCTTTTTGACTGATACGTGCTGAAGAACCATAAGCCACGATCAAATATTCGGCGTCATCACAATAAAGCGCTTCGTATCTTACTTCATTTTCTTCGCATTCCCTGTATTTCTTTTGAATCCTGAGGTTTACCTGTTCCTGTTTCCCTGCGTCAAGTTCCAGGGAAGTTACGATAACATGAGGTTGTCCCGGATTTTTGCCTGTCATGGCCCAGGGGAAATTGGCTTTGATATATTCGTTGGTCCAACGGGGTTTGTAGTCGTCAACTTCCACTTTTTCCATCACCTGTCCAATGACACCGTCGGAAAGAATCATCGCGGGATTCCTGTACTTGAAAGAAAGTTCGAAAGCTAATTCCACGAAATCATACATTTCCTGTACAAAAGCGGGAGCCAGCGTGATTAATTTGTAATCTCCGTGTCCGCCACCTTTTACGGTCTGGAAATAGTCGGCCTGAGAAGGCTGGATCGTTCCCAGTCCCGGGCCGCCTCTCACTACGTTTACTACCAGTCCGGGAAGTTCGGCGCCGGCCATATAAGAAAGGCCTTCCTGCATCAGGCTGATACCGGGGCTGGAAGAAGAAGTCATCACCTTTTTGCCGAGGGCAGCGCCACCGTATACCATGTTAATAGAAGCGACTTCACTTTCTGCCTGAAGTACTACCATTCCGGTTTTCTCGTATGGTCTTTCAGCCATAAGATGCTCAAGAATTTCGGATTGGGGAGTAATGGGATAACCGAAATAGCCGTCGCAGCCACAACGGATTGCACCTTCTGCAATCGCTTCATTACCCTTCATTAATTTTAATTCTTTCATATAGTAATTCTTTATTTTGTTATTTAGATAATGATTAATACTAAATTTTGGGAAGAACCAGATGTATTTCCCCGATTAAACTTTAACACGGTAAACTTCGATCACGCCGTCGGGGCATAAGATAGCGCAATTGGCGCATCCAATACAGGCTTCTTCGTTCACCATTTCAAGGTAATTGTAACCTTTACCATTTACGTTTTTTGAAAGTGCTATTACTCTTTGAGGACAACCTTCGATGCATACGGCGCATCCTTTGCACTTTTCAATGTCAATTACTAACGTTCCTTTAACTGCCATAATAGTTCTTTTTTATGTGATTATATTGATTTTCAGTTAAATATAATTTGTGGAAAATCTGTACGAAGATACATTATTTTTTTAATATGATCAAGGTTGAAATAAGAAAATATAATGTCTGTTACGGCTGGATTTCCGAGTGTATTATATCCCGATCACAGCAGCGGAGAAAACAATTTCATGACGGATTCCAGGAATTTATGCCACCAGGATCTTTTGCGCCATTCTTCCGGTAAAATTTCCTTACATTCTTCCATATCTTTGATGAATATACCTTTGTTTAGCAAAGCCAGTTCCCGGTCGTACATATAAGTATTGATTTCATAACTTAATTCCAGGCTCCGGAAATCCAGGTTCGCAGAACCGATCACCGAAATAAAATCATCCGAAACCATGGTCTTGGCGTGGATAAAACGGTGCTGATTTTCATATATCCGGATTCCGGCCTTTAAGGATTCTTCGTAATATGAATTGGAGGCGAAATCCATGAACCGGAAATCGGAACGGCGTGAAAGCATAATCCGGACATCCACTCCTTTAAGCGCGGCCGTTTGTAAAGCCTGGAGTACCGATTCCGTGGGCATGTAATATGGGGTCTGGATATAGAGATATTTATTTGTATTACTGACCAGGTCGGTCGTGGCGTAAAGCAGATAAGGCCATTGGGCGTCCGGGGATTCCGGCACGATCTGGATCAGGTTATCCGAATATTTCCGTGTTGCGGGGAAATAATCCCGGTAATGCGATACCGGTTTCCCTCCGGAAGTGATCCAGAAAAAAAGAAAGTTGGCCTGTAAGGCATACACTCCTTCACCTAAAATGCGGATATGGGTATCGCGCCATTCCCGGGCATATTCATTACCCACATTCATTCCTCCTGTATACCCGATCTTTCCGTCGATGACCACTATTTTCCTGTGGTTCCTGTAATTAAGTTTGCGCCGTGACCAGGGTAGGGTAATTTTAGTGAACGGGATAACCTGTACTCCCGATTTCCTCATTTCATAGTAAAACCGCGGAAGCGTGCCGATGTTGGCCAGGTTTTCATATATAAAACGTACCCTGACTCCTTCCGAGGCTTTGCGCATCAATATTTCTTTGACTTTTATCCCGGTTTCATCATTATTGAAATTGAAATATTCCATGTGGATATGGTGCTTCGCATTTTCCAGGTCTTCGATTAATGCCTGGAATTTGCGTTCCCCCGAAGTAATGATTTCGATATCGCTTCCGTGGAATAACCGGGAATTATAACTTTGTTCCAGTAAGTTGGCCAGAGAAACGGCTTCCTCCGGCAGTAATGATTTATGGTCCTCAATTTCGATTCCCTCGTCGATCAGGTCATGGTAAAGATCTGCCGCGAAATCTTCGAAACGGATATTGACTTTTCTTTTTTTCCGGGTATTTTCCCCGAAAATATAATAAAAAATAAGTCCTATGGCGGGTATAAAGATCAAAACCAGTACCCAGGCCAGGGTTTTATGAGGATTACGGTTTTCGGTAACCACCACAAGTATGGTTCCTATAATGGTGATAAGATAGGCAAAATAAATTATGATTCTTAATACCGAGATAAAATCCATAAAAAGGTCATTCTACTTGCTGTACTTTCTTTTCAATCAGGAGAGTACTTTTGTTAGTGAAATTATAGATCTCGATCAGGATGATCCGGATAATGGTATATACCGGTATCGCCAATATCATACCGGTCATCCCCGCCATGTCGCCTCCCAGGATGGTAACCAGGAAAACTTCTACGGGATGTATCTTTACGCTCTGGGAAAATATGAGAGGCTGTAACAAAACATTGTCAATGACGTTAGCGACCACATAGATGCCTGTAATCTTGATCATCACCGGAATAATCTCGGTATACATATCCATGCTGATACAATTGATAAAACCGAATATGCAGGAAATAACCACACCGATGATAGGTCCGAGATAGGGAATAATATTGAGTACTCCTCCAAAAAAAGCGTGGAAAAGGGAATTCTTGATCCCGAACAATAAGAATCCGATATACAGCAACACGATCATGATCATGATCCGGATGAATGAACCAACGCAATACCGGGTAAGCAGACTGTTGATCTTCTCGGAAATGAGTTTCATCCGTTGTGTATATTTGTTGCTGATAAACACTTCGGCTAATTTTTCGATCCTGATATCATCCTTGATAAAAAAGAAAGCCATGAAGAAAACGGCAAAAAGTCCCATAAGGAAAGAGCCGGTCGTACTGACCACATTTCCCAGTATATTCGTAAAAGATTCCACATTCACGAAATTGTTGATTTCCCCGATCAAAGCTCCCACAATCGTTTGATCCAGTTCCATGAGCCCGTTATCATATAGGAAATATTGCAACCGGTTCAGGCTGTTGTTAAGATAATAGGCAAGTTGTTCGTAATCGATATTCTCAATAGTCCGCACTTCCTTGATCATCATCGGAATAAAAAGTGTAATGGTTAATACCATGATCACCAGGAAGATCAGGATAGCGAGCAGGGAGCAAATGGAGTAGGGTATATGCCGCTTGAAAACCGTAACCGAGCAAATGGCATTGGCCAGAGGTTTACCCATGAGGGCCAGGATAAAGGCCAGAAAGATATACAGGATGATACTGGGAAAAAACCACGCGAAAACGACGAACAATATTACCATGAATATCCGGAATATAAACCGGTAATTGATATTAAGTGTTGCCATAAGTTAATGCGAATAGTTTTCCGGCAAAATTACACGAAAATTCATTGGTTCCGCTATGGAATCAGAAATAGTTTAATTATTTCCTGATTGTAGTTTACGGAACGTCATCCCGATCATCATTTCCGTAAATTTCAGGATATTGGCCGCATCATCCAGGTCGATTTCATGACGGGCATCAAATTTACTGTCATGCGCCAATCGGGAATTTTCAATCATTTCACCTATTTTGCGGAATGCTTCCCGGAAATTGGTGACATCTCCCATATACTTACAATAATTATCTTCGTCAAGTTTACCGTCTTCAATATTAAACATGATATTTTGCAGGATCTCGTAGCTCTGTTCCACTGACCGGGAAGGCTGCCGGTTTTGCCAATAGTCGTAAGCCTGGTTGTATAGCATTTTTAAATCGTCCGGGATGTCGAAATTATATACATCGAAATTAGTTCCGGGAAGGGTGGCGGGATCTTTGTCTGAAATATAGTTGGGACCGCTACATTCCGGACATAAAAAGAGATCTCCTTTACCGGCAGAATTGGGCTGCGTCGTATTTCCGTATAGGCGGTCCGAAGAAACTTCCTTGTTGCAATAACGGCATGTAAATTCCCGTGCCTCTCCGGCTGTCTGGCAGGTATCTTGTCCCGGATTTAATATCTGATCGAATGTTTTCATGATGAGTACTTTCAATTATTGGCTGGATAACAAAACTAACAATGGCAAATTGTCTTTTGTTTTAAAAAAGTAATTTTTATAAATAAACATTGTTTGATCTGATAAACTTATCTAATCTAGCCGGATTACTGTTATTCTTAATAGAACAAAGGGATGAATGGATTTCCACGTACCGTCATCATAGTTAAATAAATATATCGGATATGCTTAAACCCGTGATTCACTGTTTCGGCTTTAAACTTTTGTGTTAACATGTTGTTATGGAAATATAAAAAAATATTTAAAATAAATGAGTATGAAAAACAAACCGGATTCAAATTCAAAAATGGGAGATTTCTTAGGTAAGTTATTCTCCTTTAATAATAGTTTAAAACTTTATCACTGGCATGTTACCGGACCCGGAAGTTATGCGGAACATATGGCTCTGGACCAGGCCATCGACGGATTAATTGAAACACTGGACAGTCTGGTGGAAACTTCTTATGCTTTGGCGGGAGATATACAGATCACGATTCCAGAGACGGTTTTACCTGAAAATATTATCGATCATGCCAGGGACTTCTATGAGTATATAAAGTCGGACAGGGACATGTTTGAAGAGAGTTTTTCCGATAGTCTTCTGGACGATTATCAACAGACTATACAACAATTACTATACCGTCTTGAAAGATTAAGATAGTAATTTTATAATTTGTATTGCAATGCGATTTTTTGGAAATTTATTCACTAACAAAAATTCATCATTATGCCTGCGAAAAGTGAAAAACAGCGAAAACTGATGGGAGCAGCCCTTTCTTATAAAAGAGGCGAAAACAAACATCCGAGCGATGAAGTGAAAAAGGTGGCTGACGGAATGACGGAAAAAGAACTGGAAGACTATGCGTCCAAACCGATTAGCCAGAAGAAAGACAAAAGGAAAAAATAAAATTTATCAAAACCGGTGCAGAGCCGGTTTTTTGATAGCCGTATTGTTTAAAAATAATGCATAATCTTTGTACATTCAATTTCGAATATTTTTATATTTGCATTATGAATACAATAACGAGCTACCTAACATTTCCTCTTTTACAGAAAACAGATAAAAGAAACAGGACCAAAGATCTTTTTATAATTCCGTTTTATATTTTATTTATTAGCGGGCCCCTTATAATTAAGCATGTATGGCCCTCATTTTCCGGTAGCTTTTTTTTCTTTTATGTCGTAATTTGCTTAGGTATATAC
>CALECM010000060.1 GCA_937949745.1 uncultured Bacteroidales bacterium
AAATATTTTCTCTTTGACCTTTAGGATTGTAGCTTATATTTGTGATATAAATGATGTCGTTTTGAGAAATTGATTGTAACAATCCTCCTTTGTCATAGCAGTATTTAATAATGGTATTGTCGGGATGGACAAGGTTTATCGGCTGATTAAGTGCATTGTAAGAAGTTTGGGTAATAAAGGTTTCTCTTTGTAAATGTGGTGCATTATCCCAATCTGTTTGGATATCAAAAGTTTCAGTAAAACATTTACTTTGCCGGATCACATTCCCCTTAAAATCATACTCATAGCTTGTTTTCCCGTCCTGAGCCATGATTTCGGCGATCTGTCCGATATTATTCCGTAATGCATCGTCGCCATAGATAATTTGTTCCGTATTGATTTCAGACTCTTCTCCCTTTCGAAGTAAGGTTTTCAGAGGTCGTTGTAATTCATCGTAAGTGTACCGGAACGTATGTTCCCTGCTGTCCCATTTTCTAAGCGGTTTATCGGCGGTATCGTTCAGCAGCCAACGCTCGCCGCTATCGATGTTATGGACATAGGCAGGAGCCTCGCTGGTCAGGGTGTAGCGGTTTTGGGTCGCCAATCGTCCCAGACCATCGGTAACTCCCAAAATTCTTCCGGCAATATCCAGTGTATTACGGGTAACGCAACTTTCTCCGAAATCGCCGTTATCGTCCGTGATCCGGAACGGTCTTCCGAGTATGTCCATATCCAGGATTTGCGGGGTATTGAAGTGGGGAGAACTGTTGTCACAATCGTTACGGTCGAAGTTTTTCTGTTGCCACACCGTAAATTCCACCCTGCTTTTGGTGCCGTCCGGGAAATCGGTGCTGATAAGCCTCCCCAGCGGATCGTAATGCATGACGGGCGTAACTCCGTGGGCCTCATATTCAAATCCGGAATTATCACAGAACCACGGTTCGTATTGTTTTACCGGATTTCCTTTGTTGTCGAGAATAACTTTTCCGGTCGCCAGCCAGCGTTCTCCCCCTATGGCATTCCTACCGGTTCCGTCGGCCGCACGGGTTTTAGACATGATCTCATTTCCCAGTCCGTCGGTGTAGGTATAGCTTTCCAGCCATTCGTTTTCCCGGTGGACTTTTCTTTTTTTGATATGGGTATGTACCGGGACCGTATGATTACTTTCGCTCCAGGAATGTAAAAGATAGCGATATTCTTCGCCCGGCTTTTCCGGCGTATCTCCGGTCTCCTCATTTTCTTTACCCATGACGGTTAGGGTTATTACCATGCCCAGGGCGTTAAACTCCACCGCTTTCCTGTTTCCGTTCGGATCGGTGATCTTACAGGGCTGTAATACCCGGTAATCGTTTTCGATCATCGTTTCATGGCCCGGCGCATCCGTAACCCTGACGGGTAATATCCCGCTATCGTCATACGTTATTTTGGTGATATTTCCCCGGCTGTTTCCTTCCGTCAAAAAAGGATCCTCGATTTCTACGGGCAGAAAGAATATATCCGGGTCATAATAGGTGATATCGCTTACTTTATACCAATGTCCGTTACCCGCGTCATCGTTCCTGATATATTTTCCTTCCGTCCCCAATAGATCCGTTACGGTTCCGCTTTTTGTACCGTAAATTTTTTCAATCAGTAGTGCGGTAAATTCGAGGGTATATTGCCGGTACGGTAGTGCGTGTGACGCGACTGTTCCGGGAGGCAGGGGACCGGAAATATCTTCATTCCAGTACCGGTAATACCGGTGCTGAATTAAACGCGCCTGTAAAGTCCCGTCCGGATCTTCGGCAAAATCGATGCCGGGAGCTGCGGCTGCCAGGGTGATCGCCTCCTCTCTGGTGATTTTTCCCGGAATAGTTAAAGAATGGTGTACCTGGTATTGCCGGGTTTGGCTGGGAATTCCTAAAAGGCGGTTCTCTCCCGTGATGTTGATGAATTCGTTTAAAGTACAGGTTGCCACGATGGTATCCTGTTCGGGGATGCCCGCACTGTTTCGTCTCGGATAAGCGATATCGGCCTGTTGCAGTATATTTCCGTATTCGTCGGTAGCCATGATTAAAGTGTGGCTGATACGGGGATCGCAGATTTCCCGTTCATAGTGGTAGGATAAGATTTCCCCGTCGGTTTTCATGAAAACGGCGTATTTATTACGGTCTTTAGGTTGGAGACAGGTAAGTTGGTAACTTTTCTCTTCAATCATGTAAGGCCGCTTTTCCTTTTCCATGCTGCCGGCGTTTTCCGGATTTCCGTCTAACGCGTAAAGTTCAGTCCTTAATACACTGCCTTTAAGCGCCCTGCAGGCTTCCCGCATTTCGGCCGCCGTTAATCCGTCCGGGAGAAGGGTATCCGGCAGGGTCCAGGCCTGCGGATCTCCCTGATAAAACTCTTCTTCATATAAGCGGCTTATTGTATTCCTGTCTTTGAAAAAACCGGTATGGAACCATGTCTTGGTATAGGCCGGGGCCACATAGAGCGTATCATCCGTAACTCCCGGAATTGTATTTGCGATTTCACTGTAACTTTCGGAATCCCACTGTTCTACCATGCCGAACCCCCTGAATTCGCGTTCCGCATGGTCATAATATCCGTGATGGTAAGCATAGCGGCTGGTGAAACGGCTGCCGGCCACACGGTCGAGTACCTCGACTTTTTCAAGAACCTGTACCGGAAATGGCAGGGAGGTGATCCACGGCTTACCGCATTTTTTATCCCTGATATAGAATTTAGTGGACGGGGAATAATGTAGCCGGGTGATTCCTCCCATATGATTATCTATTTCCTCCAAAAGGAAGGGTTTTATGCCGGAAGTTAGTTCCCAGTACCACATCTCTTTTTCTTTACACGGTAATGAAGTGGAAATAACGATACATTGTGTGCCGTTGCCCAACAGATCTACGTTTTGGATGTAAGTCTGGCGGGTGGCCCGGCAGGCAATGGTGGAAGGTAATATTTGCTCTTCCCAACTGTTGCCGGAGAGGTTTTTATAATAACGGATGCCGTTTTTGGAAATATAAAGCAGATCGGTGGTGCCGATGCCGTCCACATCCGTAAGATGGATATAGCGGGTGTCGAACTGATCGGGATGGTCTAACAGGGGGGGATTTCCCATGGTGACCATTTCTCCGAACCGGCCGTATCCAAGATTGGGCCAGTATACGACGGATTGCCTGCTGATCCGGACGATATCCGTAAGTCCGTCGCCGCTCATATCCGCCAGGAATATGCGTCGTTCCGGATCCGAAAAGACGATCCGGGGGGCATTCCCGTGCTCATGTCCGCACCGTACTCTTTTGAAATGTCCGAATCCCTTTTTCCCTTCGCTGAAATAAATATCGAAGTGGTCGCCTTTGCTGACCACAATATCAGCCAGGCCGTCCCCGCTCAGATCCATGAAACGGAGATTGTTGTCATTGAAGTTAAGTTTGGGGTATAGGTCAAAATTTCTGAAATTAAGCCATTTTCCATTATTATCCCGGCTATAGAAACCATTGACCCCGTCGCCCTGGACCACCAATTCGGGAAGCCCGTCGCTGTCAACATCGTCAAGTCTGAAGGTGTTTTTTCTGTTATTGGCTGCCGCGGGCCGCGGAACTTCAGGTTTCATACTCCCGAAGTCCGGCGCGCTTTCCGCACAAGGTTCCGTAAATTGCCTGTCTCCGTAATTCGGCATAAAATACCATGCCTGATTGTTCATGGAAAGTATCCCGCTTATTCCTTCGCTGTACAGGTCCGCCCACTGGTAATCCGATCCGTCTATACCGGCCGGTATCCGTTTGATTTCTTCATAGGGAACTCTTTTAAGTTGTTCGGCAATTTCCGCTTTCGTATAGCTGAACAGTAGCGGGGGATAATGATCCTCCTCTGTTCCGGAATATCCGTAATGGGTTATTTCTTTTAACAAAGTAAAAGAAGAAGTAATATCATACTTAAGCCGGGTGGACCGTACCAGGGTCTCCCTGTCCGTTATTTGCGGGAAATAGTGGTACATATCTATTTTGCGGCACAGCCTGTAAGTCCTGATCTCAAATCCCGCTTTGTAGTAGGAAAATGGATCCCGTCGGCAAATCCATTCTCCGTTTTCAACACCGTAATCGAATTGCAGTTTAAAATGAAAATCACCGGTATAATTACTCCGGTCACTAGAAGGTGAACACATGGTAATATTTCCATAGAGTACTTTTTCAGGATAAATATTGGCGAATAATGCTTTTTGAATACGATGTTTTTCATGACATTCTTCAGGAATATTTTTCCCGTCTTCCCGTTTATAAACAAACCGCATGAGATTTCCTTTGGCATCCCAACTTTCCTGGATCATCCAGGAGAAGATTTTGCCGGTGTTTTCCGGATCCGCGATGCGGGCTTCCGGCGTAAGTCCGTATACGGAAGTGATATTTTCTTTGGAAACGCTTCTCCAGTGGCTGATGCCGGTCTCTTTATCTACCCATCGTTCGATAAGGGCGAACAGTCCTTCCACACGGGGCTGGTACCGGTAAATGTTATATCCAACCGTGTCCCGGCATATCGGTTCTCCGTCGGTATCCGTGACAGGAACCAGATCTTCCGCTCCCGAAAGAATAAAGGTGTCGCTTTCATTTCCCGGCGTATCGTCATATTGAGGCAATCCTTTGTCGGTTTTCCGGGTAATGGAAGGAAATCCGATATTCCAGCCGAGTCCGAATATCCCGTTCCCGTTTCCGGAATCATAACTCATGGCTAATTGAGGCGTGAAACCGTCCCGTCCTTCGGAAATGGTAACGGGCACCGTGAAAGAAGCTGTCCCCGTTACCGGGTTCGCCTGGAATTTTTCGCCGATGCCCCGGATAGCTCCTCCTCCGGTCGGCAATACCGGGGTTGCCTGACGGGAATCGCTAAACGAATTAGGATTAGCCTGTTCATTACCTGTTTTCTTTCCGGTTCCCGTCCTGGTTGCCGTGGACCGGGAAATACCGTTCTGTTGTTCATTTCCGTTGAACGTATTTTTTTTATCGTGAAAATCTGATGGATTCATAAATTTAAAAGGAGATTTAGGAATAAATCCCTGTGATATCCGGATATGGTGGTCCGGAATATCACAAAGGATCTAAGTAATTAATATTTTGGTATGATGTTAACCCAGCTGGAAGCCTACGATGATATCTTCGATCTTATTCGGGTTGATCAGCTTTGAATTTTCATATATCTTAATCCCGAAATTGTCTTGTATATTTTGGACAGATTCCGTTGTAAGACTGTAAATATAAGGTGACGATTCATTTTGACATTCCATCGTAACGGATTCAATTGTTCCTGCCGAAACTTTAACCAGTTCCATTTTTTCCACTTTTTCTTTGGTGATCATCATGAGCATGATCCTGGCTGTTTTAAGTGTGTTGAATTTACTTCTCAGGAAATAAGGTAAATGTTCTTTTTGGAACATAATTCTTATGTCGGTTTCACTTCCCATCGCGTTCCATTCGTCCGGAAACTGCTGTTTGAGACTGAGCAACATGCTGCCGGCGGAAGGCAGATTAGGCTCAAGGTTGTCTATAGCTGATTTTTTCAAATTTCCGTCATAAAGAGAAGTATAATGAATATGCAGAATCACGTCGGAAACGGTGGAAAGGTCTATCTGGTCGCAACCGGCAGGAAATTCTAATTTCCAGGAACTGATTACTCCGGCGTTTTCGAACGGCAGGTACCTCTCGTCCCCGAAATTGAGTTCGAATAATCCCGAATCATTCTGGGCGCTGCTGGTACAGATCGATTGCGTGGTACTTCCGCCGGTCTGGTATACGAACCTGGAATCGTTGCCAACCGGACTTTCCGGGTAGGAACCATTTGTTAAGCGGTTGTCCTTACGTATCCTGGCAGAGGTTAACGTCAACATAAAGCTTACGGTAGAATACGGACCGGATACGTTGGGAATGGTAACGGAAACCGATTTGATACGCCTCATATAATGTCCCGGATAATCCATGTCGAACAGGAATTCTCCGAGTTCAAGGGTAGTCTCTTTGGTGGAAATCAGGTTGATTAATTTTTCCGGGAACATTTGAGCCAAAGAGATGTGCTTGGTCAATTCCATAGTCCGCTTATTCTTGTTAAGGTAATCCGCTTCGAGGTTGTGGAGGTCGTGGATCAGTCTGTCTCCGCTTAGTAAGCCTTTTTTGAGACTATCCCAGTAACCGAACTGAATGAAGTTGGTGAAATCATAGATGCCCAGTTCGTGGCGGTAGCAATTTTCCGCTTTTTTCGCCATATCGTAAGCCAGTTTATAAGCCTGGAAATAAACGGTGGACAATTGGGTGATCATCCAGTTGTAAAGCGCCTCATTGGTGTATTTATCCTGGTAATACTCTTTGATGGACTGGCTTTGCTCGATCTGCATTTCGAGATTTTCAAGTTCTTTTTCAGCCATCATAAGCCGGATTTCGGAAGCGGTGAGTTGTTTGTTGAGTTGTTCCAGTTCATGGTCCGCCATTTGCGCCTGGAAAGTCCATTCTTCTTGGCGGCGCTGATAACCGGCAAGGGTGGATAAGCGTGCGGCATCCCTGTCCATGATCTGTCCCGATCCGGAAAAACCTGTCGAAATTGCAGTCACCACATTGGCTGCGTTTTGACCTCCCGAGATAGCCGCATTACATGGGAATCCGACCTGGAATGTGGGGATGGCATGTAAAGTGGATGCTACGGACAGTAAGGTATTGGAAACGCCGTACATTACGGAAGCGGCAATTCCCAGGCCATTGGCTAATGTTTCATTGCGATTCATGAACTCCCTGCTTTCATAGTATATTTTTTTAGCCGTGGCTGTCCTGATCAGGGTCTCGATGTTGGCAATATTTTCCTTGGCCTCGTTGATCTGCAATTTGCGCACCTGTTTTATGGCTTTTTGCATATTGATCTCCTGCGTGCTTCTCAGGATATTCAGGCTTTCGGCATCTTTCTTTTCTAACGCCGAAAGCAGTTTGTCGCCTAATTGTTTTACCTCCCCGGTAAATTCGACGGCTTTCTGTAGTATAGTCCGGAAACGGTAGTAAGGTTGCGGAGCGGTGATATCATTGAGAACATCGCCGATGGATAATCCTGCCGCGGCAGCTTTCACCAGCATCGCCGGATCGATTGGCGGTTCGAATAACGGCAATTCCCTTACAATTCCTTCTATGTTCATGCAATTGCGTAGTTTGAATAACCGGTCTTCCACGATATCCCATAAACCCAGCAGATTGTCATTGAACGGGATACAGAAATGATCCGCGTCTAACCGTGGCAGGGATGTTGTGATGCTTCTGCTGTTGAAAGAACTGATTGTTCGTTTACCTTGTACTTCAATAGTACGATACTCTTTTTGGGAAAGAGGTTTTACCGGCAAACTGCTTTTTACCGCCTGTTTTTGAGGAACATATCCTTTAGCTTGTCTTATATTCACGGATGTGGCCGGATTTAAATAAAATCCCGGTTCCGTAACGGTCTGGGCGGCAATACTGTTCGACAATGTTCCGGCAGAGTAGTTATAATGGATTGAACTGTCCTGTCTTTCCAGGAATCTGAACCGGTTAAGGGTATTTGTATTCTTAAGTTTGTTGTAACTGAATAATTCCGGCTTTTCGATACTGTTTTCCGGAAGCATTACCGGACGGGGCCCTAATATCTCCGCGGCCAGCATATAAAGTAAAGTGGCTTCGTTATTGGCTTCCATGGTATCCTGCCTGAATAACTGGTCGGCCCATGCGATGAGGTTGTCGATATATTTCATCACTACGGTTCTTTGATAGGCTACCGGACGGGTACGGGCCACCAGATGAGGTTTATACGGGTCGTTCAACCACGCATTCACTTCAGCGGCATGTTGTTCGATGTTTTTCAGGATATCCCGGATCTGCTGCGCACTGTTTTCTTCATCCGACATAAGGAAGAAAGGCTTGGTGATCCAGAATTTTTGCGGAGATTTGTTTTTACTTTTATCTGTAGGATCAAAAATGTAATGGAACCATTTCATGGCTTCTTCGTACTTTTGATTCTGGCTCAATTTACAGGCGATGTACAGCGGCGTGTGGAAAAATAACTCCCAATTGTAAACAGAATAGGCACCGGATAAATTGAAATCCACAACATCTTTTGCATATATGGCATTTACCAAAGACGGGTTCGCCTGGTATTCTTCAAAGAATTCATAGGTGTTTTGCGGTGCGTAATTTTCCGGTTTTACCTGGATATTACGGTTCATCAAGCCTGGAATACCCGCCCGGTTCAACTCTTTGATAAATAAGTTTGTGTAGGGATGATAGAAAGGAGAGAATGTATATTTGCCGTCCTCTTCCGGAGGTGCGATAAAGAAAGAACGCCTTGAATCCTGGTAAAAGAAATGGCTATAGAGGTGGGACTGCCTGATTCCGTACCATAAATTAGCGGAATTATGGAAAGCGAAGAGGAAATTAGGGTTCCTGTTGCCCGTATTAAGTAGAAGCACCTTTTCTGCAGTTGTATTCCGGTTTAAATAAACATTAAAGCGACCATTGTCATCCGTCTCCGTGGGATAAAGATGCGAAGCCAGCATATAAGAATAGTCATGTATGAATTTAACATCTTTATAATTGGCCGCGAATACCGGATCAGGCCGGCTCTCTTCATCCATTTTTGCAAGGGCTGCTTCAGACTTTTCATTAATCCTTTCGGAAACAGGATGATTTATTATATCTGCAATTGCGGGACTCCCTTCGTTATATGGCTTGGCAATGTTCGCTCCCCAATCAAAACCATTAAAATTCAATATACTGATGGTGCGATATACATTTCCGTTAAAACAGAAGACTCCTGATAACCAAGAAGTACTATTATAGTTAATTTGATCTTTGCTGGAAAAATAAAGATCCAGCTCGATTTCATTCCGGTCATGGATATAACGGGCGATCAACGAATATCGGGAGGAAGAATAATGGTTTAGTAATACATGTTTTTTCTGGGACCGGTTAACGGATTTCCATTTATTATTCTTTTTGGTACTCCAGCACAGCTGGATTTCGCTGTATGATATGGAAGATTCCTTATCTTTTTTGGGTGATATACTTTTTTCCGTCACCGCGATCCAGAAAAGGTGCAATTTCCGGTTGTATACCATGGGGAATACCGTATCACTGCTGATATCCAGCTCCACATTTTCCCAATGCGACCATGTCTGGCTTTGCACATCATAATTACGATAATAGTAAGTATAGGGAATCGACTGTGTTCTGCCTATTACGTGCATTATACATTCTTTACTGGCGCCGATGGTGAGATTATTTTCGGTTATCCCGTCGTCATAATTTATTTCTTCACGATAAACCCCGCAAATGAAAAGATTGGAAACCTCATTCATTTTTTGCAGGTAGTTCTCAAAAACGGTTTCTACATTTTCATCCGTAACCTCATTTTGGTTGAGCTCGTCTTCCAGTTCCTTGAAGAAAGGAGTTTTATCGTCCCGTAATTCAGGCTCGATCCAGTTTTCGGGATAAAGGAAGATTTTCCTGTTGGCTTCCCATAAGCGGTATTTTTTCATCCATTCCCATTGTTTCCAGTTGGTATCGTCTACGGTAATATTCTCTTCGAGATTTAAAGAGCAACGTTGCACAAATAGCTGGATGGAATTGGTAGCCTGTACAATACGGGAAGTTTTCATGCAGGCGCTCATTTCGGTATCCAGCAGGAAATGGTTGTAAAGCGCCTTTTTATCTTTCCAGGTACCCGGATTAACAGCGATCAGATAAGAAGCCAGCGCATGGCTTTTCGCCTCCCGGATCGGTTTTTGTAGTGCCGGTAACTCTTCCAGCCACCGGTCGTTTTCATAACGGGTTTTGAGCGCGTCTTTGATCTCTTTATTCTTATTGATCAAAGCCGTTCCTGTCGCATTTTTACTCCACTCAATAAGCGTTTCTTTGGATACACCGGTAAGAGCTCTTAATCTAAAATATTCTTCTATTTTTTCATAAGTTTCCGGAAGGTAAAAAGAGCCGGCATTCCATCCGAAATACTCCCTGATAAATTTTATTTCATTAAGGTTCCATTCTTTTATCCGGCTTAAAAAATCGAGAAATTCATTCATGTTTGAATGGTAATTCAAAGATTCAAGGATACCGGAAAATAGACTCATATTCTGTGACGTTTTTCCAAACCGTGTTTGAATTTTTGACATTTTCAGTAAGTTCATTATTTCGGCAAAGGAGACGGAATTGGCAAAATCAAAAATTTTATTCCAGGGGAAAATATTGGTTGAATAACCCATCCCTATTGTAGTGATGATATCTTCCTCCTTAATTTCAATTTTTTTAATAACAGTAAAACATTGATGGAATGCCGTGACCATTTTTTCTATTTCAATGGTATCGGAGAAATCACTTGCCAGTATAAATTCGAAAAGAAGAGTGAAGGATAAGTCAGGAGACGATACAGGGATATAAAACATATTCTCGGCCATATTCATTGAAATGTCATAAAATTCGGCAATGGCATTTTGAATTCCGATAGCCTTGGAAATCATGTTGGATAACATAATCATTATGTTGTATCTCGTTTTCAAATTTGTGTTATCCACATTCGGGTAAGGATATAGGTTTTCAAGTGCAACAAATCTGTATAAAAGCAATATATTAGGGAACAAAGGATATAATTGTTGGGGAAGTTCTTTCTCCGTAATATCGTTCCCGTCTTTATCATAGCGGTACCAGGAACATTCTGTGAATTGGAGGATTTCCTCTATTTTTTCAGGACTGCTCATAATGCCGTTATCCATCAGGAATTGCTTGAACTGATCTTTAAATTCAGGTGTGGCGGTAATACGATCTCCGTCTGTAACCAGATCATTATCGGTAAATTCAGGTAATACGGGGCCTTCTACACTGATTTTTAATTTTTCAATTAGCGGTTTCATCTCTTCCCGGCTCAGCCTGGGATTTTCTTTTCCTGAAAAATTGGAAGTCAGGTATTGATAGTCTTCCATCGTGAGGGGGAATTCTTTAGCATCTTTTAATGCCGCAACTAATCCGGTTAAGGAAGTCTGTCCCGTAATATCAGACCAGATTTTATACTCTTTGGCCGACAATCCTGTTTTTTTCAGGATAATAGTTAATTTAAAAAATCGGCTTAATGAGGCAAGGTCGATTATCGGTGAGTTAGGATCTATTATAAGTGACTCCAGCTCATCAAAATCTTCTTTTTTTAGGGTAAGGGAAGCGGCCAGCAGATCCTTATCCGTTTGATCCGGCGTAAAGGTGTTTCCGGCTTTAATGTCTTCTAATTTTTGACTCACCGGATTGGAGAGTGCGGCATTAAGGAAGATCCTGTCATAGAGGCAATTCTTTTCTTTGCCGTTTTCATATTCGTTATAGATATTGATGTTTTCTTCATAACCCGCAACCAATAATTCATCACACGAAAGACCCGATAATTGTTGCTCTTGCCTGAATTTTTTGAAATTGCAAAGGGTATATTCGTTCAATGAATCTAAATGACCACCCTGTTGTACCGCTACATTGCTTTTCAGCATCATGTTCAATTCCCACATTTTCCATCCGGATTTTTTCCAGAAACGGATAAAACGGTGGGCCCGGTCAAACGCGTAACTGTCCCCCTTGATGACCTTACCTTTGGTCGAACATTCCGCCGTAAGTCCCGGAGAAGTAAGGCCAATCCAGTCCGAAGCCAGTATATCCAGCACTTCGGCTGTGGAAAGTCCGCTGTCTTTTTTAAAATTCTCGATAGACATATTGGATATTCCGCCGTTCCGCCACGCATCGTTACGAATATTGATCTTATTTCCCTGGAACAAAATATCTTCCGGATACCGGGCTGTTATGATCTCTTTATCCATCTGGGTCATTTCGAAATATTCCGCGGCAATATCCATTTCACTGGCATCATTACCCACCCGGAATGTTTTCATCAGCTCGTGATGCTTAATTCCCATTTTATCCAGGTAAGCGCGTATTTCCGTATGGTAAAGATCAAAAGAGGCAAATAAAGGATACACTTTATCCAAAAGCATGTCGTATGCGTTCTTCTCGCCGTTTTCGGTATTACAGGACAAAATGTGTTCGGGGAAAGCCAGTAATTGTTTTGTCTCCAAAGTGGTCTGGCATTGTGATATATCTCTTTTATAATTTGGGATCTCCAATTGTAATACGGCTTCTTCCAGGACTTCACATACAAGATCGATATAAGGAAGCATGGTGTTGGTATTCTGGGCGTTCAGGTAGATATTGCTGATATCGGGACGCCTTTTGTCTAGGAAATCCCTTACGGAATACCGGGTATCCTCACTTTTGCGGTCGTCCAGAAAAGTGAGCAGATCGAGCAGGTAGGCCGGAGCTCCGTAGACCGAGTTGTCATGGGAGCATTCACAGTAATCGGTGCTCCCGAACAACGCTTCTATATCCGGGAATTCGTTACCCAGTTCTTTTTTCAATAATTCGATATTGTATTTTTGGGTCATAGCCGGAGCATCCTTAAAAAAAGTACTGTTGAGGGTAGTATAGGCTATAAGGGCATTTCCGTAACGGGCGCTGGCAGCTTCGTATATTTTATCGATCTCGTTCTGGTTCAGTTCCGTAGCCACCATTTTCGTGAGTTGTTCCTTTCCCATATGGTAAACCTGTCCGGCGTTTGTAATATCGTGCTTCAATAGTGCATTGGCGGCTTCAGGATTTGGAGTGATACGGTATACCTGCTGAATGGTTTTCATTTCGCCCGCGATCTTTTCATCGTCAATGTTGAAATCTTCAACCCGGTTGTTCAACAGATTTTTGTCCGGATATTTATCCAATGCGGATTTGATTTCGCCTATGTGAGAGAATTTTCCGCTTTCACTGAGCAGGTCGAGGGTAGACTCCTGCGGATATAGTTCCTTCAAATTTTTCATAATGAAAGCCGCATATTCATCCTTCGACCGGAAATCTTCCGGATATGTGGTTTTGTCCAGGATTTCGTTCCAGAAATATTTCGTTTCTGTCAATAAATGCCTTACAGTTGTTTCAGTAGTATGAGCGTAATATAAATGGGAGATTACCGGAATATAATTCCTGGTGATGCGACTGACCATAAAAAGATAAATCACCCGGTCTATTACCTGGGAAGTATATTTTTTCCTGTAAGTTTCGTTTCCGACGGTTTCGATAAACAGGCTGAAATCTTTAATATTTTCGACGAAAAGTTTACCGATCTCTTTTTTAGCTTCAGGGTTATTTGAAATGGTGACCGGAGCCAGGCTCAGAAGGGAATCTAAGGAGACTTCTCCTTCCAGTAAAGGAAGGTTCAAAAGTTTACTATCCAAAAGTTCTCTCCACATAAGAAGCATATGATTTGAACCACTCATATAGTTACCAGAGATATAATTCTCTTTAAATGCATTCAATATAATTTCCGCCAAGGAATTTTCAGGTAATAAAAGTAGCCCGCTGTAAATAATGTCCGCTACTTTTTTTAAATACGTTTCCCATTCGTATGCATTCATCTGGCTCACCTCTTCGGTAAAGAGTTTGATGGGCATATTAGTCGGGTAATTCTGATATAATATTCCAAAAGTCATGTCGAAATAATCCTGCACCACCACCATTTTAGATAAGATTAATTTTGTGATGGCCTCAGTATCAAACCCGGTCACGGAGCTGAGTTCAACGATGTTCTTAGGAGTTAGTTTTAACCATTCATCGTAATATATATTGTTTTCTGCCAGTTTATCCGTTAATAGTTTATATGTCGAATCCGTATTGGATTTGAACGCCCCGGAATTAATATTAAAGATATGTTCCTTTTCGGTGACCAGTATTTTTTCTTTTTCGATTATGGGATTTTCCGCTTGCTTCACATCAACGGCTATACACAGGGGTGAAGAAGGCAGCACGGGTTCCTTATGATAGAATCGATAACTTCCGTCTTCCAGTGTCGGTGCACTTCCTAAGCTGTTGTAATCAAAAGAGCCGCTCGCATTATTATACTTAGTGGTAAAAAATGATACTTCGAGATCTTTAACAGGAATTCCGTTCATATTTTTGACGTAACCCCATATCACGCCGGAATTTTCCAGTAGGTTATTGATCACGGCAATTGTAGCGGCATCCGGCAGGGAAGAATCCGGTAAAAAATGATTAGCCCTGAATTTTTGCAACGCAGCAATCGTACTGTTACCGTACAATCTGTCGTCTGTTTCGGTTTCGTTGATACCGTAGCCTAAAAAAGTTAAGCCTTGTTGTAAAAGATAAACATGTTCCTTGTTGGTAGAAACGAAATTTTCGGGAATAGAGAATTCTTTCATAGAATAATATTATTGATAAAAATTTGAATTTATGATAATCGGCTGTCGATCAAATACAATCATGAATATGAATTGCCGATGGATACCATGGAATTAACTTTGCAAAAAAACTATATTCCACTTAATTGTATTGCGTTGTAACTCCTGAGTTATTGGCGACTTATAGACATTATTTGGCTTAATTACATTAATGTGGAAGATAATTAGCGGATCATCTCGGTTAGGTTAGGAAATGTTTTAATTCAGGCGTATAACAAGATCATAACTCCGTCTTCCGGACATGGGATGATTTTCAATAAATTCGTTTTTTTGCCTGTCAGATTTATCACCATTCCTGTCCGGAATTATCTGCTATAAAATCTTCATTTATATACAAATCCACACTTATAGATGAGTATGATGTAGCGTATGAGTCTGATATAAATAGAACTATAAACCAATAAATATTTTAAGAATGAATAATTATATCGAGCAAGAAAACGGCGGAAATAATCCAAACATTGAATTTGATAGCGCAAATAACGGAGCTGTAGATATATGGTCACAGGCCTCAACGGATAACGAAACTATATCGTCCCTCTACTGTGATTGTCCTTTAAGCCATGACCTGCGGGATATATCAGGCAGGGAAAACCACCTCTCCAGCCAAGCGGCGCCTACATTCGTTCCGGATCCAGAAAATGCTTCCGGAAGAGTACTGAGTCTGGTCCCTTCGGAAGATGGAACTGTCATAACCATGGAATTGACATCATTGGATTACCAGGCCAATATCATGGAATTCGATTTCTATATTTCCAAAGAAGGAATGGAGGAATTGAGCATCATATCAGGTCCTTATGCTCCCCTTATTATCCCTGACAACGTTATTCCCGCAGAGACCTGGGTGAGGTTAAGGGTTGAAAATCTGCAGGATAAGAGCGTGATACAACTTATTCAAATTAATACCGGGACGATACTGAAACGGGAAGAAGAAAGAATTTTCCTGCCCCGTGCCGCCAATAACCGTTTGGTAATCGGGTATTGCGGTTGGAAAGGAAAAGCTTTAAAAGGGTATTTAAGGAATTTTAGGATCTTCACTACGGGTACTTTACTATTCCATGCACCGCTAACGGAAAACCTGACGGACCTTGTAAATAATGTTCCGGCGATAACGACCGCAACGCCTTCTGTCGATATCAACAGAGGCGTTCGCCTGAAAGGTGCCGGGAAAAACACCAGTGTACTCCGTTTTGATATGAGCGGAACACCTTATGTGGAAAGACTAAGATCTGCCAAAAGCTGGACAATCGAATTTTTCCTGAATATCATAAAATACCCGTCTTCCAATAACCATGTTTCTATTTGCAGTTTCGGATATCAATATATCTGGGAGTCAAAAAATACGTTGGATGTGATCTATCTGACACGGGACTCGACAAGAAAATTACATATTCCTCAAGGAATTGAAAGAAAAATGAAAGCGATCTATGACGGATCCGCTATCCGGATCTATTTCGACAATGTATTCGTGCACGAAGAAGTTACGGATCGTTATAACCCTTCCTTATCTTTTACCGAAGACAACAAATATGTAAACAATATTTCTTTATGTTCCCAGGCCTGGGTGGATAGTGACCGGGTGGAAGCCTGGATAAGGGATCTTCGGATTTATGCTAAATAATCCAAAGATTTCACTTCATATTTATCAGTCAATATTATTTGATGGTTGGCCCGGCACCTTATAGATACAATCTGTAAAAAATTGTTGAGATTTTTTGAAAGCCGTAATGGGATATAATATCCGGTGCAATACAGGTTCGATATTAAAATTCACTCTATTAATGATTAAAACTAAATTCAATACTCTTATGAACCAAGAAAATAATGAAATTTCTCCGGCTGATATTCCCCTACAGGAAGAGAATATAGCCGGGGACCAAACCTTACCTTTACAAGAGAATATTTCCGAATATTTCTGTGATTGTCCCCTTAACGGCGATCTATACGATATATCGGGAAAGGACAACCATTTGTCTGGTATGCCTCAGGCCCTGTTCGCCCCGGATCCCGTAGAGGTTTCCCGGAAAGTTCTGGTGGTAAATCCTTCTGAAAGCGGATCCGTTTTCCGGTTGTATGCCCGGACATCTGAAAACTATGTGGTTGAGTTAGATTTCTATAGTGAGAAAAAAGAAAATGAACAATTGAATTTCCATCTGGGAATCAACGGAAATAAGATTTGTGTTTCCATTCCCGATTCTGCTATCATGATCAATAACTGGCTTAAGTTAAGGGTGGAGATAGAAGACGGGAATAATGTGATAAAGATTATGCACTCCGTAACGGGAGAAGTTATCAGGGAAGAAATAGATCCTGCTCCATTGCCTGTTCCGAAACATAATATGCCGTTCATTACTGTTGGCTATCACGGCTGGAAAGGAAGAACTTTGAAAGGATACCTGAAAAATTTTAAGGTTACCACGCTTCCCGGCTCAAATTATATATTAAGCAATGAAGGAGAATACCTTATCACCCATGATGATCAAAGGATCATACAGAATAACGCCTGAAACAAACAGAATAATGAATAAAAATAAACAGAACAATGAGTAAGAAGTTTAAAGAATTTACACAAAAAGAGACGCCGGCACCGGAAGATTATGTGGTGGGATATGAAACCCAAACCGGTCAGGAAATCAGGACGCCCTTTTCTAAGATTTCAGAAAAAGGTGAACCAGGTCCCCAGGGCCCTGCCGGAACCAATGGTATTACCTATGACTGGCTCCATGGGAAGGTGGCGCCGGCCTATACATTGGGGAAAGTAGGTGACTGGTATATGAATACGGTTACTGCGGATGTCTATAAGAAAACCGGAAGTTCGGTATGGACATTGCAGGTGAATTTAAAAGGAACACCCGGAGATCCCGGAACACCTTACGAATGGATAGACGGGCTTACTGTTCCTTCGGAAACAAGCGGGAAGGTGGGCGACTGGTATATTGATACAAGTAAATCTCATTTATATAAGAAAACGGCTCCTGCTGTCTGGACATTCCAGGCCGATATTAAAGGGGAGACCGGCAATACAGGGGCTACCGGACCTGCCGGAACAACTTATGAATGGTTGAACGGGACTTCCGTTCCTGTCGGAACGGTGGGAAAAGTGGGCGACTGGTATATTAATACCGCTACATCGGATGTCTATAAAAAAACCGGAACTTCCTCCTGGTCAAGGCAGGCCAATATTAAAGGAGCGGCCGGCAGTGCAGGAGCTACCGGACCTGTAGGCCCTGCTGGAACAACTTATGAGTGGCTGAACGGAACCATGACTCCGGGTACTTCATTGGGAAAAGTGGGCGACTGGTATGTCAACACGAATACGGCGAGTATATACAAGAAGACCGGAAGTAACAAGTGGGATTTACAGCTAAATATTAAAAGTGGGGAAAAAAATCTTTATTTCGAGCATACTATCGAGGAAAAAGAGCCGCTTTACGCACTGAAAGATCTTGGGATAAGCAATTATCACATTATTGAATTAGCCGTGAACGACGGATATCGGAAAATTCAGATTTCGCAAGCGACGGAACTTATTGAGAATATCAAACTTTTCGCCAACAAAACCGATGCTCCCATAACACTTGAATTTTTTTCTTCCGATAAATTGATATGTGACGAACAATATTATGAGATTGAAAAAGGAAGATACCTTGAAATAAATTATATCAAGGTGGGCGGTATGATCATCATCATGGGAAAAAGAAATCTTTTTGAGAAAAATTTATAGAAAAATAGAATATGAAACATTACTTTAATACATCAAATTGGAAAATAGTCAGAACGGCATCCGAAACAGTGCCTCCTTTTTTCAAAGAATTCACCGAAGAACAGGAAGAATTTATCCTGCTGCATCCTGAAGCTTCTTATTTTGAAATTCAAAATACGGAATTAATTTCGGAGCGGCCGTTTAATATGGAGCTATACAAATTGGACAAAATCAATGAATTGTCGGAATTATCCCTGCTAAGAATTCGTGAAATCATACCGGAATACCGGGTGATGAATGCATTAACCGGAATATATACGGAAGAAACGCAACCCCAAAAAAATGAAATATTAGAAAAATATAATATTATAGGAACCAAACTCCGGCAGGAATTTTATCGCTTAAAGCAATTAATTACTCATGCAATCGATAAAGAAGAAATTGACCATATTTATTTAACCCATAAATTTAATGAAATTGATGAGGAATCGATGTTATAATAATCAGGATATTACACCTGCCTTAGTATTTGATTTACCGTTGGATTCTCAACAGGGCAACATAGAGAAAATTTCTGGGCGGAAGGTTAGCGGCGGGGAATTTAATCCGGGCTCGCAAAGGTGGAGTTTTAAATCCGAAGCCAGAAGCTATAATGGAATCATAACAGGATTAAATATGGGTTTTGTGCCTGGGGAACCCATAGGCAATATCACCCTTTTTACTCAGGGGAACATTCAAAGTGTTGTATTTAATACCATATATTTCTTTGGAGTTGGGAAGGTCGCTTCTTCAGCCAATCCGGCGGTGGGATTGACTGCCGTGACCGATAATCCGGAGCATATATGGTATACGCCTTTAAGAACTCCTTTCTGGGCGGCTTTAACGATCGATCACGAAGGGAGTGCCCTATACTACAGAATGGACAGGGTTGTTGAGAGACGCCAGTTCACGGCCCGGTGGGATGATTATTCGAATCAGGTCATGATGCAATATACGGGATATGCCAACGGAACCGGTAAAATTGAGTTATGGAACATGAAAGTTTTTAAGGGCGTATTGAGCCATGATCAACTTCGGGCATTGGTGATTTAGTAAATAAATCGTTATCTAATCGTTGTCTGTATAACGTTGCCGGCCTATTTCTATATGTTGAAATACTTTAGAATAGGCCGGTATTTATTTATAATGAGCGGGGTGGCGACCGTCGGAAATAATATGTATATTTGATATCCGGGATATGTTAATGATTCATGGAAGAATTTCGGAATAGAACCGGTTGATAGGGTAGAGGCTTATCTGTGGGATAAAGATTTCGTTCAGGAAGATTTTATAGTTATCGGCCAAAAGTAGAGCTTTTTAATCGTTTTTTTTCATGTAAATTATTTATAATGAATGTTTAATATATTATATGTTGTGTTCTCGCAGGGAACAGAACTTTTTCCGCGCTTTTTCAAGACAATCTTTTTGTTTTACCAGGCAAATCTTAATGTTTAGAAATCTATCCGAAATTGTGGATTTTTAAGAATTTCCTTTGAACAAATCTCTTCCGGTATTGGTCATATCATAGTTATGCAAAAAGTCGGAATTTCTATACATGAACCCCTGCTTCTGGATGAATCCCAAATTCCGGAATGGTTATACCGGGAAGTATGGCATATCCGGAATAATCTTCCGTATGATCCGGATATTCGTCCGTATGTAGAAATATCCCTTTATGTATATGAAACGATCAGGCCTTTGCTGAAGATCAACGATATTATGATCTGTGTATGGGATTATTACGGAAAGACGGAATATTTTCCCTACATGTCGGAAAGGTTATACGATAAACTCGAACTGGCTATCATTAATGATGAGCAATGGACGAAAGTGTCCAGGAAATCTTTTGATGATATGCTTAAGAAATATAACCGGGATATAGAAAGCGAGATCGGAAAGAAAATCCATGAGATGGGAAAAAGTAAACAGTAATTTCAATTCCTTCAGAAATTACGGTTTTACGGTAACTTAACTTCATTTGACAAAATAGAAAAATTCAGGAAACAGGCTCAAATTATAGTGAGCTATAATATGTGGTTGAGAGTAATATGAAGGCTGATGGTATGGTATGGTATTGAAACGCATCTTACCATTGCCATTGATGAAATTAATATCCGGAATTTTCCGTTGGGTAATATCCATTAATAAATAGCCGTTCCTATAACTTCCTGTGTTGGCCAGTGGCTTTGAAAGTTCGTGGGACAGCCAAAAATTTTGTGATATTTTCCGGGGAATTTATATGTGAACGGATGTAAATGATCTCTTATTTAGAAGTATCATTAGGATAAATAATACTTCCAAATAAAAGAATAGATGATTAAAAATCGACTTTTACGCCGTCATAGCAAGCCTGGTATATTTTTGCAAGTTGTTCCGCAACAGGTTTACGCGGGTTGAAACCCGTACATGGATCATTCATGGCATTTTTGGTGATGTAATCCAGGTTCTTTTTCCATTCATCTTCGGATATACCGCATTCACGGATGGATGAAGGTATGCCTACCTCGTTTCTCAGTTTCTCAACTTCCCCGGCAAAGTCTTCCGCGTTGTTTCCGCCGCACATTTTGGCCAGATCGTTATATTTATCCGTCACTTTGCTGTTATAGCGGATCACGTTCGGCAACAATATGGCATTGGCACGGCCATGGGGAATGTGATATTTAGCTCCGATCTGATGCGCAAGAGAATGTACGATCCCGAGCCATGCGTTTGTAAATGCAAATCCTCCCAGGCACGATGCATCATGCATATTCTGCCTTGCTGCAAGATTTTCAGGTTCTTCCACCGCTGATTTAAGATTTGCGAAAACGAGTTCCGTACCGCCTTTGGCAAAAGTATCGGCGTAATTATCTTCTATGTTCGAAACATAAGCCTCCACACAGTGTGTAAGCGCATCCATACCGGTATCCGCCGTAACATTGGCAGGCATGGTAGTGCATATTTCACCGTCCACAATGGCAATATCGGGAGTGAGTTCATAAGAAACCACCGGATATTTCACCTCTGTTTTGTTATCCGTAATAACGGCTAATCCTGTCATTTCCGTTCCTGTCCCGCTGGTCGATGGTATCGCTACGAAACGTGCTTTATTCCTTAGTTGGGGAACAGCGAAAGGCTTAACCATATCTTCGAATTTTGCTTCTGGATACTCATAGAATATCCACATGGCTTTAGCGGCGTCAATAGCGGAACATCCTCCCAAACCAATAATCCAGTCCGGATTAAAATTCCTGAAAGCTTCCGCGCCCCTAAGTACGGTATCTATGGAAGGGTCAGGTTCAACACCGTCGAAAACGGAAGTCTCCATACCGGCTTCTTTCAGATAGCCCAGCGTCTTGTCTAATACTCCGTTGTTACGGACGGAATTCCCCCCGATCACCACCATCGCTTTTTTCCCTTTAAGATTCTTCAATTCCGATAAGGTGCCCGGACCGTGAAATACTTCACCTGCTAAAAATAATTTACTCATAATATTTTAATTTGAAATTAATTATAATTGAGCAAAGTTAAAGTATAAATCCGGGCAAGCGATTATCTATTTGATCTTTTTAATTATCATTTTGAGACATACTGCTTTTTAATTCATTGGGAGTTTGTCCGGTCAGGGAATGAATAAACCGGTTAAATGCCGATGGTGATGTAAAGCCCAGCGTGAAAGCGATTTCTTTTATGCTTTCACCGGAGAACAATAGTAATCTCCTGGCTTCGATCAATACACGTTCATGTATTACAGCCAGGGCGGTTGTCCTTGCCTCGGTCTTACAAACCCGGTTCAATTTTTTGGTCGTAATCCCCAACTGCCGCGCATATTCTGCTACGGTTTTGTTCTCAATGTACTGTCCGTTTATCAATTCTTTATAACGGGCGTAGAGATTGACGGAAGGTGCGTTTCCGGAAGTTAATATTTGATCATGTACATCTTCGATCAGTTGCAATAATAATATTTTGATATAAAACCGTATCTGTTCCCGTCTTATGGGGGTGAGGTTATTATATAAAAAGCTCACGCGATCGATCATCATTCTTATCTTGGGATAATTTACCTGACGACGGGTAATAAAATTCAATTTTCTGGATAAATTTTCATTGTAGGCCTTCAATTCATTTTTCAGGATATCGGAGCAAAACATGATTTCGTCAAACATAAGCACCACGCCCTGACAATCAAGAGAAAACCTGATCTTATGTAACTGGCCGGGAAAAAGAACGGAGATAGAAGAAGGATTCATGACGACGGGTTTTTCATATTCGATCGTATGCTCTGCGGTTCCCCTGTCAATTAAGATCACCTGAAAGAAATTATGGCTGTGGATGGTTTTAACCGGATTAATATCCTTATTTATAGAGACTATATGAACAGGGGAAAATGGTTGATCCGTTTTTGTAAAAAACGATTCAAGCGTTTGTATTGCATTCTTTTCCATAATTATATGTCAGCTCCTTTAAGCTTTTGGTGAAGAAAGTTGCCCGTATACATTTTGTCTGAGGACAGCCATTTACGGCGATTGTTGTTTCCCTATTATTTGATTTATTACCGGACTGTATCTGCCGGCAAATGTCGTAATAAAACCGGAAAGTACAGAAATTGCATAGGAAATAATTAATAAGGGATCTGAATTACATCCCATTTTTGAATGTCAATCCGGCCGGATTTTATGATATTTTCCGTTTTTTGATCACCGGCGTCTGATGGCTAAATTACCGTTTGAAGACCGTATCCGATATGTAATTTTTGTTTAGATAAGAACTATGTATTATTTTAATTTCGCTTTCGTGAAAGGACAAGCCGCCATACATTTCAGGCAGAGGATACATTTCTTCGGATCAATCAGGTCGTTCCTGTCTATGCCCGGTCGCCATAATGTTCCGCTGATCGCATTTGTGGGACATATATCTTTACAGACCGTACATTGGCCGCAACGGGGGGCAGAGGGATCGTATTTAACCGTTTCAAAAGGAGCATGGGTTAACAGACTACACATACTGATGGCGCAGCCATGGGCGTATGTATTACATAAATCGTTTTTTCCGATCCATCCTAATCCTGCGCGTAATGCTATTGTTTTATGAGGCAACTTAGATCTGAAGAGCTCTTCATTATATGAATGATGTTTTAACTGCTCTTCATCGGATTGCGAAATGGCTTCATATCCCTCGTGTTTGAGATAAGCGGCCACAAAATCCGCAACTCTTTTCATTCTTTCTTCCAATACATCAAACATATTATAACGGATAGGGATATTGGCATTCACAGAGCCTATAAAGTCGGCAGGCAATGGTAATCCAAAAACTATAGCGGTAGGGAAACCCGTTGTCGCCTCCGGTGACAAGTCGGAAATGTCCACGAACCGGAGGAAGCCGACATGATAATTGTCGAGTATTTGTCTTATTTTAAGAATAATCTTTTCCATAATAATGATTAATGTAATCCGCAACAAATATACAAAAAATTCACACCAGTAAAATATATTTAGATAGTATCATTTATTTTGCTATATTTGCACCATGAGCCATATAGAACATCTGAAGAAAATAAGTCTGGACGGCGGTTTGCTTTGTCTTGATTTTATCAATACCGTATCCGGTTATATGGTTAATCATCCTATAAATTACCTGACCAATGAAGACGAATGGCTTACATGGCTGAAACGTGTAAAATTGGTAGAGGACAGGTTTGGTAATTTTGAAAAAGATTCTTTCAATATTAACGAGATTCTTCAGGTACGAGAAATGCTTTATCAGTTATTTATCCATTACGTTGAAGAACAAACCATACCCGATAAAGTTTTAGCTGCATTTAATAAGTATTGTAGCAGGATGAATAAGTATCTTTCATTTATATCAGACGGAAAAGAAATAAGGGAAATATTGGTTTTTAACCAACAGTCGGCTAATGGCTATCTCTTACCCATTATCAGGTCAGCCAAAGATATACTATTGTCAACGGAATTGAGAAATATCAAAGTATGTCCTAATTGCGGATGGATATTTCTGGATAAAACCAAAAACAATGCCCGCCGGTGGTGTAATATGAAAGCATGCGGGAATAAGATGAAAACCCAAAAATATTACAGAAAAATGTCTCTTCGCAACAATGAAATCGAATAGTATGGAAAATCAAAAATTGTCTTTAGTGCCGGTCGGGGATCATGATATTCCTCAAATCGAAATCTGGCTTAACCAGGATCACGTTAAGAAGTGGTTTGAAATACCGGAACAGGGAGTATATATAGCTGATTGGCTAAATGAAGTTTCAAAAAGAAACGGGGAATTTTCATGGATTCATTACTTTATGGTGCAATTGCATGATTTTCCTGTCGGATTTGCTTTATATTATGATTGTTGGGATGCTAAAGAAGAATGGTATGAGGTCTCAATCAAAGGCGAGGTTTACAGTATGGATTATTTAATTGGCGAACCGTGTTATACAGGCAAAGGATACGGAAAAGAAATGATACGATTACTAATTGATAAAATTAAGCTGAACAGCACAGCGAAAAGTATTATTGTACAACCCGACGTGAAAAACCATTCATCCTGCGGAGTACTCCTGTCCAACGGATTTGTTTTCGATAAAGCTAAGAATTATTTTATTTTAGAGATTTGATCCTTTGACATGAAGCTATAAACAGGAAGGGATATATGGGAATCAGCACCGAAATTATATAGTAAATAAAATTTGAAATAATAAAATATAACGGAAATGAGAAATCCAAGGCAAGTGTAAGATCTTAAATAAACTTTACTAGAAGATATTAACTACTACTTCTTTATTTAATGTTTCATGAATCTGAGAATATTTTTTAAATTAAATGAGGGAAAAGTAATTCATTCTAAGCGGAAATACTCCCAAGATTTCTCTTACCAAACTCATTATAACGGTGCTGTAACTAAAAGTTCTATCATAATTTAAGAATAAAAAATATTTAATATATAAATAGAGAATTAAATGAATAAAAACTTTGTATTTTTAGGAGCTATCATTATTCTACTGTATTCATGTCAAACGAATATACCTAGAGAGAAGGAATTCACATATAGGAAGTTGACCGAGCGATTGATTCCGATAATTGATGGGTATTATTTATTATTGGATACAAGTGCTGTTTATAGTGTTATTTTACCTAAAAATTATCAAAGAAATTGGCTTCAAACTTCAGATGGAAATTATGATTATCCTTCAGGTGATATAGTTTATTATGGTTTTAAAAATAATGCAATTATTTATTTTTCTCATCATTATATGACGACATTGAATTTTGAAAATATCTTTTTAAACATGCAAGATAGTATAATAGCAAATCGTTTTATCGAACCTTATTATTATTTTATAAATAAAATCGATCCTCCTCTTATGATTTTAGAAGGGGTTGATAGTAATGGTTTATACTGGAAAGATATAAGGTATGAATGGATATGCTATGGTTATAAAAATGTAAGTTTAAAGGATAAAAGTCTTTTTGATGAAGTTATAAAATCTATAAGAAGATTAAGATAAAAAGGAGATTTAAATTAATTATAAGCAAAAAATAGATCAGCTTGCTATCTATTTTGGGAAGCGAAAGTCCTTTTATCAGAATCGAATTTCAAGCATCTACCATATTTTATGAAGCCGATAAATGCGAGAGTATAAAACAGCGGTGAAAGAGGATAGTGTCTATATTACGATGATGAATCAGGTTGATTAAGCTGTAAGCCAATATTTATAGGAATCATCGGATTAAAGTCCCAGAAATTTAAATGAAGGTGTCGGCTTAAAGGAGTCATTTGCCTTGCCGCTGTATGTCGCGAAGTTCCCTAAATTGAGTTTCATTACTTTTCCGTTTTCACTAAGATCGAAATCCCTTAAATTAACCCAAAACGTATTCGGGGTTAATACGGTTTCGAAGTAATATACCAGATTTTTCTGGTCCGATACGGAACGCCAGCGAGTGGAGGAGATGTTCGGCTCTGTTTCGGAAGATATACCGAAAGGAACGGAGCAATTGCGTATGACGCTGAATACGCTGGCAACCGACGTGCGCATATCGCCGGTCTGGGGAATGGCCTGGATATAATAGGAAGCACGCACAAAACGGTCTGCGGCCCTGTTTGTTCCGGGCAGCATAATCGTTCCGGGTATTCCTTTCCAGTATTCATCCAGCGCAAGTTGCTGCTCGAAAACCGGCGAATTGGTCATCACCACATAAGAAGGATCATGATGGATCACCAGTTTTCCGTTAATATACTCGAATACTGCGTTATCTCCCAGTGCATCGGATATGGAGAGATGTACAGTGGTAAATCTTTCCGTTCCGGGGATGTAATCGCTGACTATTACAAAAGGCTCATTCCTTAGATAGTTTACGGCTTCTCCTACCGTCGCGAAATTATCCAGTACATATTGCGCCCAGAGCGAGATTGACATTCCCGGTTTAGTACCATGAGGGTTAAACTCCGGATATTCGGATTCTCCCAGCCATAATAAATTAGCGACCAGTCCTTTTTCGTTCATGCCGTCGGTAGTCGCAATATCCCATGCACTAGCAATGATACTGCCGTATTTGGAAGTCCACTTAATTGAAAGAGGCCCCACTTCCCCGTTATGTTGTATTCCTCTGGGAAATACCCATATATTGACATCGATTTCACTTTTCCAGTCCATAGAACGGGCTGTTATTACTGTATTATCAGGTCCTTTGTAAACCACCCTTGTACAGGCATAAGTGGATGGAGATAATGTTATATTTAATAAAGCCACAATTAGAAATATACCGAAAGTTTTCATATTATTTTATTTTGTGTTGTTGCGGGAGTTTAAATTTCTAAATGTTAATAACACATAATTTACTATAAACGTTTGTATCAATGATTTTTATTATGACCGGAACAGCCCATCGGAGTCTTAGAATAAAAAAAACTCTGCAATCCTTCGATTACAGAGTTTTTCCGATTTTTGGCCTTGTTTGGCCTTGATTTTCAGTGTCCTCGCGGGGGCTCGAACCCCGGACCCATTGATTAAGAGTCAATTGCTCTACCAACTGAGCTACGAAGACTTTTGCGGCGGCAAAAATACAAAAAAGTTCCTTATATACTGCAAATTATTATGCAGGAATATTAACCTCTTTTATAACCATAAATATTATTCCGCCATCAGTTTTTCAATTTCTTCCACTTCAACCGGTAATCCTTTCATCAGGTCTACCGGATTTTCCCCCACGACCACATCGGTTTCGATTCTTACGCCGATCCCTTCTTCAGAAATATAAATACCGGGTTCGCAACTTAAGACCATTCCGGGTTCGAATGTCCAGTCCCGCTGCCCTACATCATGCACATCCAACCCAATAAAGTGACTGGTGTTATGCATGTAATATTTTTTAAACAACGGACTTGCCGGATTTTGTTTTTTGACATCTTCGGCCGTAAAAAGTCCCAGTCTGATCATTTCCTCTTCCATCCTCCTGAAAACATAATCATTGATCTTATGAATAGTCATGCCGGGTTTGAATAACGGAATTGTCTCTTTATATATAGAAAGCACAGCATTGTAAACCTCTTTCTGGCGGGGCGTAAACTTTCCGTTCACGGGAATAGTACGGGTACAGTCGCCCGCATAATTAGCATATTCCGTTCCGAAATCCATCAGCAGTAAATCACCATCTTTCATGATTTTATCATTTTTAATATAATGGAGTATGCAGGTATCATTGCCACTGGCTATAATAGGAGCGAAGGAGTGTCCCGTAGCGCCCAGCCGGAGCATCTCGCAGGTCATCTCCGCTTCGATCTCATATTCGAATTTTCCCGGTCGGGTAGCTTTGGCGGCCCTCAGGAAAGCGGCTTCCGTAATTTCACACGCTCTTTTCAAAGCCTCAAGTTCTTCGGACTGTTTTACACACCGTAAAGGATAGAGGATCGGAGCAAGCCGTTCGTACCGGTGTAAGGGATATTCTTTCTTAAGACGTTTGGCCAAACGAATCTCCTGAGTTGGAAAATCCGTTTTCATCCGTGGATTTTCGGGTATATGCAAATATACATGTTTGGTATTCACCATTAAGTCCTGGAGAATGGCATCGAAATTTTCTATGAATAGTACCGTTTTAATACCGGAAAGTTGTGTAACCTGTTCTTTACTCAACCGGTGCCCGTACCAGGTTACCATTTCAGGCGAAGGATTTTTGATGAAAATAATTTCCCTGTAATCGGGGTTAGGATGCCAGGGAGATATGGCCAGGATCGTATCTTCCTGGTCGATACCGCAAAGGTATAATAATTCCGAATTCTGACGGAAGGGGAAGGTGGTATCTCCGCTTCTGGGATATTCATCGTGTGAGGTGACTAATACCAATGAATCTTCTTTAATTTCATTGATCACCTGTTGCCGGTTCCGGATATAAAAATCCTGGTTTAACGGTTGGTATTTCATAATGTTTATTTTTATTTTCCGGAATGAATAATTTCCCGGATGTCGAGTATGATTTTATCTGCTATATTTTTTGCCGTACTTAGATTGGGCGCTTCCGCGTATATACGGATGATCGGCTCCGTATTGGAAGGCCTCAGATGTACCCAGCTTTCTTCAAAATCGATCTTGACGCCATCTACCGTATTGATCTTGTAACGTTCATATTTGGCGGCGATCTTTTCCAGTATATCTTTTACATTCATCTCCGGGGATAGTTCAATCTTGTTTTTGGAGATATGGTAATCGCTGTATTTCCTTCGCAATTCCGAAGGACTTTTTCCTGAACGGGCCATATAGGAAAGAAAAAGTGCAATACCGACCAGGGCATCCCTTCCGTAGTGTAAATCCGGGTAAATAATGCCTCCGTTCCCTTCCCCGCCGATCACGGCTCCGGTCTCTTTCATCATGGCGACTACATTTACTTCACCCACTGCCGATTTGAAGCACTCTACTCCGTATTGCCTGCAAAGATCGTCTAAAGCGCGGGTAGAGGAGAGGTTGGAAACGGCATTTCCTTTATGGTCCTGTAAGATATAATCCGCTACCGATACCAACGTATACTCTTCACCGAACATTTCTCCGTCTTCCATGACAATGGCCAGACGATCTACGTCCGGATCTACGACAAATCCCGCATCATAATTATTTTTCTTCATTTCTTCCGAAATCTCATAGAGATGTTCGGGCAGTGGTTCCGGGTTATGGGCGAAGATCCCTGTCGGTTCCGGGTTGAGGAGTTTGATCTTTTGTACTCCGAGCCGGCTTAACAGTGGTGGCAATGCGATACTTCCGGTGGAATTAACACAATCGATAATAACGGAGAAGTCTGCTTTGGCAATAGCCTCCGTATCGACAAGCGGTATTTTTAATATTTCTTCGATATGATCATCAATGGCATTTTCGTATGCAGTATATTGTCCGAGTTGCCGGATTCCGGCAAATTCAAAATCTTCGCTTTCTGAGATGGTTAAAAGGGAATTCGCTTCTTCTCCGGAGATGAATTCTCCTTTGCTGTTCAGGAGCTTAAGGGCGTTCCATTCGGCAGGGTTATGGCTTGCGGTAAGGATAATGGCTCCGTCGGCTTGTTGCTGAGTCACCGCCATGGCTACAGTCGGCGTAGTCGAAAGCCCTAGGTCGATTACATTTGCTCCCATGCTTTGTAAAGTGGCACAGACAATGCTGTTGACCATTTCTCCGGATATACGTGCGTCACGGCCTACAACGATGGTTAACCCGGATTGCTCCCGGCGTAAAAAAGTAACGAAGGCCGCCGTAAATTTTACGATATCCACAGGGGTAAGGTTATGGCCCGGTTTACCTCCTATGGTACCCCTGATTCCTGAAATTGATTTGATAAGAGACATTGAATAATAAGGTTAGATGATTTAATTAGATTATAAAGTGATGTTTTTGATCGATTCTTATCCGAAGAAATATTTATGTAATTCGCCGAAACATTTCTGATATAGCTGGAATGCTTCTTCCAGAATCCGGATGGCCATTTCCTTGTTAAAAGGGTCTTTCACCACAACGGTCTTATTTTCCAGTTTTTTATAGTCCTCGAAGAAACTCATGATTTCGTTCAACTGATGTTCGGGCAGATCCGAGATGCTGTCGATATGGTTCACACTGGGATCTCCTTCCGCCACGGCAATGATTTTATCGTCGGGAACGCCGCCGTCGAGCATACGCATCACCCCAATCACTTTAGCCGGTACAATACACAACGGTACTACCTCGATCTGTGAAAGGATCAGGATATCCAGCGGATCCTGGTCTTCGGCGTATGTCTGCGGAATGAACCCGTAGTTGGCCGGATAATAAACCGAAGAGTAAAGCACCCGGTCCAGCTTCAAAAGACCGCTCTGTTTATCCAGCTCATATTTGGCCCGGTTTCCTTTCGGTATTTCAATGATGCCGTTAACGATGCCGGGGATCTGGTCTCCGGGAGAAACATGGTGCCAGGGATTAAAATTATTTCGCATTATTTAAACTTGTATATATCGGTTTATATTAAATCTCACCTTTCAAAAATTGCTTCCGGATATTTTCCGGATATTTTTCAATGGCGTAACGTAACATCGTTCTCGGCATTTTCCTGTAGCGGGCATTATCGGTCAAATAACAGTGCAACGCCTCCTGATTCATCTTACCGGCTTCTCTCAGCATCCAGCCGGTAGCTTTGTGGATAAGGTCATGCGGATGGTCCGTTAAAATATCCGAGATGGAAAACGTATCTTTAAAATCATTCCTTTTTATAAAATAGTAGGTTGAAATGATACTGATCCGTTGTAACCACAAATGCTCCGTCCGGGCAAATGCATACAACGGATCGCGGGATTTATCCCACAAATATCCTCCTACGATATCACGGCATGACAAATCCACCAGATCCCAATTATTGATGCGATCTGCATGGGCGATATAAAAATCATATATTGCTTTCCGTTGCTCCTCGTTTTTTGTTTTGTTGAATTGCTCCACTAAGAACAAAAGTCCGGTCAGCCTGCATTCGTGGTAAGGATCGGACAGCAGTTTTTCCACTTCCGGAAAAGGTAAGCTTTTATATTTTTTTACCAGCTTCCGTTGTTGAGGTACGACCACGCCGATGAACAAGTCTCCTTCTCCGTACTGTCCGCTCCCGGTCTTAAAAAAATAAGGGAGAAATTCCTTCTTTTCAGGATCCGACAGGTCTAAGAGTTCTTTTTTGATCTCTGCAGCAGTCATAATGGAATATTTAAAAATAGATTAACAAGATGCAAAAATACAAATGTTTGACAAATAATCGGCTATCGGTTCCGTGATGCATATCGCATAAGAATCGGATTTACCGGAATACCGAAATGGTATCATTATATATTCTTACACAATAAATGCGATTAAATATAGTTTGGTAAACATGTTTTTAGATGAACAAAAAATTACTTCTTCTCTTTTTATATTAAAATTTATTGAATGACCAATTCTATTATCTCGGATTACAAGTACAAAACCGGTTTTGCCCTGAGTGGCGGAGGCGCGCGTGGCTTTGCCCATCTTGGCGCCATACAGGCTTTGAAAGAACATCATATCACTCCTGATATTATGTCCGGCGTGAGCGCAGGGGCTTTAGCGGGTGTTTTTATCGCTGACGGTTACGAACCCGCGGAAATCATGGAAATATTTAATGAAATGACTTTCCGGGAATTTACGGAACTATCACTGCCTAATCACGGATTATTTAAAACCAGCCGTTTAGAAGCATTCGTTAAAAAATATATCAAAGCCACCAATTTCGAAGATCTCAAAATCCCGTTGATAGTCACTACGGCTGATTTTGATAATGGGGTCAGTGTCAATTTTTGTGAAGGCCCTCTGGTTACCCCGGTGGTCGCTTCCTGTTCTTTTCCTATCGTATTTTCTCCTACCCTGATCGACGGTGTGCAATATGTAGACGGAGGTTTGTTTAAGAATTTCCCGGTTTCCGTGATCAGGGAACAGTGTGAAAAGGTAGTGGGAATTAATGTAAGTCCCGTTTCTACCAAATATACCAAAGATACGCTGAGAGGAGTGATCGATAAATGTGTTCAGTTTCTGCTTGATGCCACTACCATTCAGGATACGCCTTTATGCGACCTGCTCATTAAACCGCTCGAGATACGGAAATATTCCATTTTTGACGTAAAGGCTTCCAAGGAAATATATGATATTGGTTATCAGGCTGCCCTGGAAGTATTGCGGGAACAGAAAATCATGGAAAAGGGCAATGATGCGGTTTCCTTTAAAGAACCGTTAAAAACGGATAAATGATACTGTCCGGACTCAATATTTTTGCGTATTTTTGCACCGCTTATGAAGAATATTAGAAACTTTTGTATAATAGCGCATATTGACCACGGTAAGAGTACTTTAGCCGACAGATTGTTGCAAGCGACCAATACCGTGAGCGATCGTGATTTTCAGGATCAGGTGCTGGATGATATGGATTTGGAAAGAGAACGCGGGATCACCATTAAGAGCCACGCGATCCAGATGAATTATGAATTTGAAGGTGAAAAATACGTCCTTAATCTTATCGACACTCCGGGACATGTGGATTTTTCCTATGAAGTTTCCCGTTCCATTGCGGCATGTGAAGGAGCCCTTTTATTGATAGACGCGACCCAGGGGGTACAGGCGCAAACTATTTCCAACCTTTACCTGGCCATTGACAACGATCTGGAGATTATCCCTATATTAAATAAAATGGACATGCCGGCCGCTATGCCGGATGAAGTAAAAGACCAGATCATAGACCTGATCGGGTGCGACGAGTCGGATATTATTGAAGCGAGCGGTAAAACCGGACAGGGCGTGGATGACATACTGGAAGCGGTGATCAAACGTGTTCCGGCCCCGAAAGGAGATCCGGAAGCATCGTTACAGGCCCTGATTTTCGATTCTATCTTCAATTCCTACAGGGGTATTATCGCCTATTTCCGTATTTTCAACGGCACGATCCGTACCAATGATTTCGTGAAATTCCTTTCTACCGATAAAGAATATCACGCCGATGAGATCGGGGTGTTGAGATTAAAACAGGAACCCCGCAAAGAACTGTCGGCCGGTGACGTGGGATATATTATATCCGGAATCAAAACTTCAAAGGAAGTCAGGGTAGGGGACACCATTACCCACGTGAATAATCCCTGCACGGAAGCGGTGGCTGGATTCCAGGAGGTAAAACCGATGCTTTTCGCCGGTATTTATCCGACCGATGCCGATGATTACGAAGAGTTACGCTCTTCCCTTGAAAAATTACAACTGAATGATGCTTCGCTGACTTTTGTCCCTGAATCCTCCGCGGCTTTAGGCTTTGGATTCCGGTGCGGTTTCCTCGGTTTGTTGCATATGGAAATCGTACAGGAACGCCTCGACCGGGAATTCGATATGGATGTGATCGCTACGGTCCCGAACGTTTCTTATCAGGTTTATACCACCAAGAAAGAGATTGTCGAAGTACATAACCCTTCGGGAATGCCTTCTCCCAATATTGTCGACCATATAGAAGAACCTTATATTTTCGCCCAGATCATCAGTAAAGCCGATTATATCGGACCTATCATGAAGCTTTGTCTGGATAAACGGGGAACTTTGCTGAATCAGGTTTATATCGCGGCAAACCGTATCGAACTGACCTTTGACCTTCCCCTGGGAGAGATCGTGTTTGATTTTTATGATAAACTGAAAAGTATTTCCAAAGGATATGCTTCTTTCGATTATCATATCTCAGGCTATAAACCGGCTAAATTGGTGAAGTTGGATATCCTGCTTAACGGAGATCCGGTGGATGCGCTTTCCTCCCTGACTCATGTGGATAATGCCTATGGTTTCGGAAGACGAATCTGCGAGAAACTGAAGGAACTGATCCCCCGCCAGCAATTCGACATCGCGATACAAGCGGCTATCGGGACTAAAATCATTGCACGGGAAACCATCAAAGCCCTTAGGAAAGATGTGACAGCCAAATGTTACGGAGGTGACATTTCCCGTAAACGTAAATTGCTGGAAAAACAGAAACAGGGTAAGAAAAAAATGCGCCAGATCGGTAACGTGGAAGTACCGCAATCGGCATTCTTAGCCGTATTGAAATTAGACTGATCTTATAACCATTACTTATTTGTCATTCTGAGCGAAGCGAAGAATCTATTTTTTCGTCTAATAGAGATCCTTCATTACAGTCAGGATGATATTCAGATTCGGAGATTCTGAAAAAGCGAGATACTTGTTTTTGTTTAAATTAGATCCTTCACTATGTTCAGGATGACATTCTTATTTGGGGATTGTCATTAAAGAATCCTTTTTTTCTAAATTAAAACCCTCACTGCGTTCAGGATTACACACTTATTCTGGGATTGTCATTCTGAGCGAAGCGAAGAATCTGTTTTTATCTATACAGATCCTTCACGTTCAGGAGAATATTCCGATTATATATATCATGGTGGTTAAGTCCAATCGAAGCGACGGTGATTGATGAGGAATATTTTCTCTTATTTTAACAAATAATTTTACATATTACACGAAGAAGATAACTTTAATTCATATGGCGAACAAAAATATCAATCCCTGTGTATATATAATAAATTTCGTGTAAATTTGCGAAATAAATTAAAATTTTGACACGGCCATTAGCGGAAATATTACGTCCCGGAACGATTGAAACTTATATCGGTCAATCTCATTTGATGGGAAAGGATGGTGTATTACGTGCGGCAATAGAAAATAGGAATCTCCACTCCATGATTTTATGGGGACCGCCCGGTGTCGGGAAGACTACACTGGCTTTATTACTAGCCGAATTAACGGGAGTGGATTTCTACATGTTGAGTGCGATCAATTCCGGTGTGAAAGATATCCGGGAGGTTTTTGATAAAGTAGAGAAATCTGGACGACCCTCAATCCTGTTTATAGATGAAATCCATCGTTTCTCAAAGTCCCAGCAGGATTCCTTACTGGGTGCCGTGGAGAGGGGACTTGTTACGTTAATAGGGGCTACTACGGAGAATCCGTCTTTCGAGGTGATCTCGCCGTTACTTTCACGATGCCAGGTATATGTTCTTAAAAGTCTCGAAAAAGAAGATCTGGAAAAAATTCTGGAAACAGCGCGGGCTTATCTGGAAAAAGAACTTCATTCTGAGGTAATAATTGACGAAAATGAAGCTCTTTTAAGGATCTCAGGTGGCGATGCCCGTAAATTAATTAATGCGGTGGAATTAGCCGCCACTTCCATAAAACCGGTAGATGGCGTGATCCGTTTAAATAATGAGGCTGTTTTAAAAGTAATTCAGAAGAACCTGGCTTTATATGATAAGAAAGGAGAAAATCACTATGATGTTATCTCTGCTTTTATCAAGTCGATCAGGGGAAGTGATCCTAATGCCGCCGTATACTGGCTGGCCCGCATGCTGACGGGAGGGGAAGATCCTCTGTTCATTGCCAGAAGAATGATCATCCTGGCTTCGGAAGATATAGGGAATGCCAATCCAAATGCATTGTTATTGGCTAACAGTTGTTTTCAGGCTGTACACCAGATCGGGATGCCGGAGGCGCAGCTCGTATTGTCGCAAACGGCTATTTATCTGGCTTCCTCGCCTAAAAGTAACGCTTCGTGTGTAGCGATCGGGGAGGCCATGAGCTGGGTAAAAAAGACCGGTGATCTTCCTGTTCCCTTACATATCAGGAACGCGCCTACAAAATTGATGAAGGATCTGGGTTATAGTAAAGGATACCAGTATGCCCATCATTACGAAGAAAATTTTGTGGACCAGGAATTTTTGCCGCAATCCATAAGCGGGAAAAAATTTTATGAGCCGCAGGATAATCCCCGGGAGAATGAATTAAGACGTTATCTGAAAAAATGCTGGAAAGATAAATACAGATATGTGATATTGTTGTTGGTATCGCTGTGTTGTTTCCGTTTCGGTTATAGCCAGGATATCCATTATTCCCAGTTTTATGCGGCTCCGCTGGATATGAATCCGGCATTTACGGGTGTTTATGACGGAATACTGAGAGGCAGCCTTCATTACCGTAACCAATGGCTTGCCGTTACGGAACCTTTTGTAACCTGTTCTTTCGATTTTGACATGCCGGTATATAAAAATAACAGGAGAAATGAACTCTTCGGAGCCGGAATCAACCTCACTTCCGATAAAGCGGGAGATTCAAAATACCGGGCTTTGCAGGCCAATATTTCAGTGTCTTATGTAAAAGGGCTCGGAACCAGGAACAGGTTTAAAATAGGTCTTGGTTTTTACGGCGGTGTCGCACAAAGGAGTCTTCATTATACCCATCTCTATTTCGACGAACAATTCCAGTCCGGTTTTTTTGATCCGCAACTTCCGGTTTCGGAAGCTTTCCCATCTTCTTCTTTCTTTTTTTTTGATTGCGGCGCGGGTGTTTTCGGAAGTTTTGCACCTGACCGGGATAATCTGGTCACTTTGGGTGTCAGTGTCAGCCATCTGAATCGTCCCGACCAGTCTTTGTACAATGAAAAAGTGAGGATGAACATCAAACCGTTGGTATATGTTAATTCAAAAATTCAACTGACACGGGATCTTCTTCTTTTACCTGCTGTTTTTACTGCTTTTCAGGGTAAATATAAAGAAATAACTTTTGGTACCAATATCGAATATTTTATACGTAAGAACAGTTATTCCTATGAGATTGCTTTTGGCGGAGGAATTTTCTACCGGTGGAAAGATGCTTTGATCATCGCGGCTCTTATAGAATGGAAAAATCTCAAATTAGGACTGAGTTATGATGTGAATCTTTCTTCTTTCCTCACAGCGACCCGTGGAAGAGGGGGATTTGAGGTAACCCTGGCTTACCTCTACCGGAAACCATCCGTTACGAGGATTGGAAGAGAACCATGTCCTTTCGGAATAATGTAAATGAAGCATGAAAAGTATATTTTTCTGCATATTTTTAACGGTTTTTCCGTTTTTTTTATATCCACAGGGTACACTTCCCGTATTGCCCGATCCGGAAGAACAAATACTTTTTCTGAAACAAGATACATTACCGGTGGAAGTAGAATTATTACCCCGGAGAATCAATACCCGTTTTTCCGAATATAATGGTATTCTTTATCCCGATTCCTCGTTTTTCTTTTCTTCACTTCGTGATGAAAGTGAGGGAGATTACCAGAACATTTTCAAAAGCTTCTGGGCCATGAAAATTTATCAGTCCTGGCTAACCATAAGCGGTTATTCCCGTCCGGAACCTTTACCAAAGAGTATCAATCATCCTAAATATTTTAATGCTAATTTTACCTTCAATGCCGGCAGGGATCATCTTTATTTCACCCGTTGTCAGCCGGTCATAGATACGGAATTAAAATGTGAATTGTGGGAGAGTAAAAAGACCCGGGGAAAATGGGCAAAACCCGTTAAGTTGAATTATCGGATCAATCTTCCGGGAACAAGCAATACGCAACCTTTTCTGGTAGAATATGAAGATTTTACGGTCCTTTACTTTTCCTCGGACTGTCCCAGAGGATTCGGAGGGATGGATATTTGGTTTACGATTCTTAAAGACGGGAAATATGAGGATCCCATTAACTTGGGAAACAAGATCAATACACCCGGGGATGAAATCACCCCTTTTTATGATCCCGCCAGGAAAGTACTCTTTTTCAGCTCTGATTATCATCCGGGGATAGGAGGCTTCGATATTTTTTACAGTCAGGGTGCGATGAGTGACTGGGCTGTTCCCTCCAATATGGGAGTGCCGTTCAATTCCGAAAGAAATGATTATTATTTTACACAGAACTCTTTTAACAGGAGCGGCTATTTTTGTTCCAACCGTCCTACTGCCAGATCGAGACCGGGTGATACTTGTTGTTATGATATTTTCACTTACCGGTGGTTAAATGATCCCGAACCTCCGGAATATGTGCCGGAGGATACGGTCCCGGATACGCTTACCACCATAGAGAGGATCCGGCTTTCTTTACCGCTGGTACTTTATTTCCATAATGACCGGCCCGACCCGAGATCTTTGGATAGTACCACTTTAGTCGATTACCGGGCTGCGCTTTCCGATTATATCGCTTTGAAAGACCTTTACAGACAGGAATATGCAAGGGGATTGACCGGAGCTAAAAAGGAAGAAGCCCAACTGGCTATCGATCTTTTTTTCAGGGATTCCGTGGAAAAAGGATTTCAAAAGCTGGAATTATTCACCCGTTATTTGGTGCAGGAACTGGAAGCAGGCAAAAACGTCTCGATTACGGTAAGCGGATATGCCAGCGCGTTACACGGCAAAGAATATAACCGGAGGCTTACGCTACGCAGGATCGCCAGTTTTAAGAATTATCTAGAGGAGTATGATAACGGGATTCTCGTGCCCTATATGTATGGTGAAAGACAAAATAAACTCACGATCATTACGGATCCGAAAGGCAGTATGGAAGCCATCCGGAAAAATGTAAGCGATAATCCTCAGGATAAACGGAATTCTATTTACAGTATAGAGGCATCTTTGGAAAGGAGAATCCAGATTACGGAAATTGAGGAATGGTAATTTAGTTCATCCCCCTCGATTTTTTGATTCTCTCGTAAGCCTGGTTCAGTTTGGTGAATTTTACTTCCGCATCTTTACGTATCTCTTCACCTAAGTGATTCACTTTATCGGGATGGTATTTCTTAGCGAGGTTCCGGTAAGCTTTTTTCACTTCTTCATCAGTTGCGGAAGAAGGAATTTCCAGTATTTTATAGTCATTGTCCAGATTGTAATTCTGGGCGGTATTGAAAGATGATGAGGAACCCGAATAGGTGTATCCTCCCCCGAAACCGGCCTGACTCCAATAACTGAAAGTATACATGGATTTGATGGATTCGTAATCATTACGGCTGACTCCCATCAGGTCTGAAATACGCTGTATGGTTGCCAATTCCGGCTGGTTGAAATTACCGTCCGCTCCGGCTACTCCGAATAAAAACTGAAGTATGTATAATTTCTCATGGATACTGGCTTTTCCCCTTATTTCGTTACATACGGCATCGACATTATAATCGCTATCCAGTATATCCCGGAGCTTTATTAATAATTTTTGCGCCGTGTCCAGGCTATAATTATTACGAAGATAGTTCTTGATATAATTAAGTTCCGAGGTTTTTACGTCGCCGTCGGATTTCATTACTTCCGCCGTCAATATCAGGATGATTTCCGTAAAATCCTGTTGACTGTAATGGTGTTGGGACCTGTACAGCTTTCTTCTGAAAACGAGTCCGTCGATAATGGATCCGATAATGAATCCCAATATACCTCCGAAAAACCCGTTGGTAAATAATCCGATAAGCAGTCCGATAAAAGTGAACATATTACTATAAATTACTATAATACAATGGTTAAGACTTATCCAGGGTGCCGTAGAGATCATAGGGGTCACCGCGGTCGATATGGACAGGATAAAAATTACCTATGGTCAAAATCTCCGGTGATGAAATGAATACGCTGTTATCCACTTCCGGGGAATCAAATTCGGTCCGTCCTATATAAAGATCATTTTCCTGATCATCGATGATCACTTTCATCGTGGTTCCCACTCGCGCATGATTGAGTTCGTGGGAAATGCCTTCCTGTATGGTCATCAATTCTTCGAGTCTTTTATTTTTTTCTTTAGGCTTTACAGGATCTCCAAGCGGAAATGCCGGTGTTCCTTCTTCCGGAGAATAGGAAAACACGCCCAGTCGTTCAAACCGGACATCTTCAATGAATTTCACCAGTTCTTTGTGGGCTTCTTTGGTCTCGGTAGGGTAACCTGAAATTAAAGTTGTCCTTAAGGTGATGCCCGGAACTCTCTCTCTGATAGTATCAATAAGTTGGTATATTTTGGCAGGCGTAGAGGGGCGGTTCATACTTTTCAGCACATTTTCATTGATGTGTTGCAATGGTATATCCAGATATTTACAAATATTGGGATGCTTCGCCATGACTTCCAATACCCCGTATGGGAAATCATTAGGATAAGCATAATGCAGCCTGATCCATTCCAATCCCCTGATTTGGGCCAAAGCTTCCAGTAGACGGTCCAGTTCCCTTTGCCGGGAAAGGTCCATTCCATAATAAGTGAGATCCTGTGCAATGAGAATCAGTTCTTTAACACCCTTTTCCACCAATGCATGAGTTTCCCGGATGATCTGGTCTAAAGGTTTGGAAATTTGCCTGCCGCGAATACCCGGTATGGCACAAAAAGAACACTGCCTGTCACAGCCTTCCGAAATTTTCAGATAGGCATAATGGGAAGGTGTACTCAGTTCCCTGCCATCATGGTGCAGGAGATCGAAATCTTCCGATTGCAGAAGGGCAGGTAATTCCGTAAAAGTATAAAATCCGTCTACTTCAGGGATCGTATCCGCGAGATCTGATTTGTAACGCTGGGCGAGACATCCCATTACGTACACTTTTTTGACCAGTCCTTTATTTTTCCGGTCTATCTGTAAAAATATCTCTTCTATGGATTCTTCTTTGGCATCCCGTATAAAACTGCATGTGTTGATCAGTACGATATCCGTATCACGCTCCGATTCAAAAAAAATCTGATGTCCCAGTCCGGTAAATTTAGAGGCGATAACTTCGGAATCCACACTGTTTTTAGAGCATCCCAGCGTGATGATGTTAATGGTCATAATTGATTATCGATTATTCCTCACCTTTATAAGGAAACGTATCTCCCGGATAGTAAGCCTGTCCGCCCAATTGTTCTTCGATACGAAGGAGTTGGTTATATTTGGCTATCCTGTCGGTACGGCTCGCGGAACCGGTCTTGATCATGCCGGTATTCAGGGCTACGGCCAGGTCGGCGATTGTGGTATCTTCCGTTTCACCCGAGCGATGGGACATGATGGCCGTATAACCGGCCTTGTGAGCCATGTGGACCGCATCAATAGTTTCGGTAAGGGTTCCTATCTGGTTGACTTTGATTAAAATAGAATTGGCAACTCCTCTTTCGATACCTTCGGCTAAGCGTTCCACATTGGTAACGAAAAGATCATCACCTACCAGTTGCACACGGTCACCGATCCGGTCGGTCAACATTTTCCATCCTTCCCAGTCATCTTCAGCCATTCCGTCCTCAATGGAAACAATGGGATATTTCTCACACCAGTTGGCCCAATAATCTACCATTTGTGCGGGAGTTAATTTTTCTCCGGATGATTTTTTCAGGTGATAAACATTTTCTTCCGGTATATAATATTCCGATGAAGCCGGATCGAGCGCGATGTAAATATCTTTACCCGGTTTGTAACCGGCTTTTTCGATAGCCTGCAACACCACTTCGATAGCTTCCTCATTGGATTTCAGATTAGGAGCGAATCCGCCTTCGTCGCCTACATTGGTGGAATATCCTTTTTCTTTCAGTACGGATTTAAGGTGATGGAAAACTTCCGCCCCCATTTGCAGAGCCTGTTTAAAAGTTTCGGCGCCGATAGGCATGATCATGAATTCCTGGAAATCGATACTGTTGTCCGCGTGAGATCCTCCATTCAGGATATTCATCATCGGAATAGGAAGGGTATTGGAATTGCATCCGCCCACATAACGGTAAAGTTCCTGGCCGGTTTCCATGGCTGCGGCTTTCGCGCATGCCAGAGAAACGCCCAAAATAGCGTTAGCGCCCAGATTTGCTTTGTTCGGAGTGCCGTCCAGTCCGATCATAACGGCATCGATCCCGTTCTGATCCTGTACATTCATCCCTTTCAGCTCTTCTGCAATAACCTTATTTACATTTTGAACGGCTTTTAATACGCTCTTTCCCAAATATATGTTAGGATCCCCGTCTCTCAGTTCCACGGCTTCATGTACACCTGTCGATGCTCCGGAGGGCACTGCGGCACGGCCAACGGCTCCTGCGGCGGTATAGACATCTACTTCTACGGTTGGGTTTCCTCTGGAATCCAGTATCTGGCGGGCTATTATTCCGATAATTTCACTCATTTTTCGTTAATTTTAATATAGTTCGAATATAATTGTTTTCCTTCTGCAAAAATATAAAAAAAGTTCAAGGATTGCGGCATGTAAAGGTAAGAGTTCTGAATTTAATGGCACGCCGATGAACGATTTTTAAAGTAACCATCAAAAACAGGGGAAGTTCAACGATAGGCTTGATTGTATTATTATTCGAAAATATTTTTTAGATAATTCTGTCATTGTTATATCAGATATTAAAAATGTCATCCTGAACGAAGGTGAGGGATCTGATCAGGAGCGAACGAAAGATTCTTCGCTACGCTCAGAATGACAATCAATACGCTCATAATAACAGGAAACAGGCTTATAGTACCAAGAATGTATATTCATTTTCAAGATAGGAATTCCGTTCGCAATCCGGTAAAAAAACGTATTTTTGCACGATGAACGAGTTAATTTCCGGGAAATCATGAATATCGGGTTTGATGCAAAACGAGCTTTTTTTAACCGCAGCGGTCTGGGGAATTACAGTCGAAACCTGATACGGGCGCTGGAAACCTGCTTTCCTGATCATCGTTATTTCCTGTACACTTCTACCGCTGAAAATTCCCTTTTCGATCATTTCTCATCGGAAGTGGTGACACCGAAAGGAATGGACGCTTATTTTCCTTCGCATTGGAGAAACCGCCACCTCAGTCCGGATATTACCGCTCATCAACTGGATATTTTCCATGGTTTGAGTAATCAGTTACCGGCAGATATTGAGAAGTCCCATGTTAAATCGGTCGTTACTTTTCATGATGTCATATTTATGCGACATCCGGAATGGTATAAATGGCACGACAGGATGGTTTATAAAAGAAAAACCGCTTTTGCGGTCCGGAAAGCGGATGCGATTATCGCGATAAGCCGTCAGACCAAAGACGATCTGATCCGTTTTTTTAATGCGGATGAGAATAAGATATCGGTTATCTACCAACCGTGTGATCCCCTTTTTACGAAGCCATACACGGAAGAACAAAAAGAAACCGTCCGCAAAAAATGGTCGTTACCCGCTCACTTCCTGCTTATGGTCGGCAATATCGAGAAACGGAAGAATATCATGCACGTATTGCAGGCTTTGCAAAGAAAAAGACTGGATATTCCGCTCGTGATCGTAGGGAAACAGAATCAGTATGCCGAAGAGTTAAAGCGATATGTTAATGAGAACCATATACCTGACGTATTTTTCCTGCATGATATCTCCCGCGAAGAATTACCGTTGATATACCTGTCAGCCGATATTTTTATTTACCCCTCTTTCTTTGAGGGTTTCGGGATTCCGGTGCTGGAGGCGATATCCACTTCCGTTCCCGTTATCGCGGGCGATAATTCCTGTTTAAAAGAAACGGGAGGCGACGCTGCCTTGTATGTCGATCCCGGTAATATCGACCAGATAGCCGAAACCATTGAGATACTGTGGAATGATCAGCATATCCGGGAATCTTTGAGGGAGAAAGCCCGTATACAGGCACAGTTATTTAACATGGAGAATTATGCCGCCCGAATGATCCGTCTTTACGAAGATCTTTTGTCCCATTAAATTTACATTGGCTTCATGATAAAGATCGACCGTTTAACCGTCAGATATAATAAAGAGATTCCATTCAGGGAATTAAGCTTTGAAGTTAAGCGCGGGGAAAAAGCGACGTTAACCGGTCCTTCAGGAAGCGGAAAGAGTACGCTGTTAAATGTAATTCCGGGTTTTGTTTACCCCGAACAAGGGAACGTATATATAGACAATACTTTACTTTCGGAAGATACCGTAACGGATTTACGTAAACTAACGGCCTGGCTTCCCCAGGAATTGAATCTGGAGTTAGACAATGTGGAAACATTACTCTATTATCCTTTTGGTTTTAAAGAGAATAAGGACAAAAAGCCTTCGAAAGAAAAAATTTATGAGCTTTTTGATCGATTATTACTCGAAGAAAATCTTTTGGCAAAGAGCCTTCAGGAAATTTCCGGAGGACAGAAACAACGGATAGCTTTATGTTCGGCTATTTTACTGGAGAAACCTGTCCTGCTTTTGGATGAACCTACTTCCGCACTGGATGATAAATCCTGCGACAGGGTATGTGAAGTGATCCTGGCATTGACGGAGACGACGGTCCTCGCGGCATCCCATGATCATCGTTGGATTAATAAGATGGGAAGGCAAATAGAAATCAAGAATTAGCGATTTAACAGCTTAAATACCATGGGTGCACAAGATATTTCCTGGCTCAATCTGATATTAGGTTATTTATTGCTTATCATTCCCGTGATGATTTTCCGGTATTATCAGACCGGCATGATAAAACCCATGCTGATTTCGATGCTCCGGATGTCGCTACAGCTGTTTTTAGTAGGTTTATACCTTAAATATCTTTTCCGGTTAAATAATCCCTGGATCAATATCGCGTGGGTATTGATTATGATCCTGGTGACGGCCTATACGATCGTAAGCCGGACCCGTCTGCCCCGGAGATTACTTTTTATTCCTGTTTTCCTTGCACTAATCCTGAGCATTTCTTTAGTAGACCTTTTCCTGCTTGGCGTGGTATTGAAGCTCGATTTTATCTTCGAAGCCCGTTACCTGATTCCTTTAACGGGCATGTTGATCGGGAACAGTTTGAACAATACGGTGATCGGGGTCGATCATTTCTATAACTGTATCCGCCAGCAACAAAATACTTATCGCTTTGCCCTTGCAAACGGGGCTTCTCAATCGGAGGCCGTGCATATTTTTATACGTGATTCGATCCGGAAAGCCATGAATCCCACCATAGCCTCCACGGCCGTGATGGGCATCGTATCGCTTCCGGGTATGATGACGGGTCAGATATTGGGCGGCAGCGATCCTTCGGTAGCCATAAAATACCAGATATTAATTATGATCATGATATTCGTATCCTCCCTGGTAACATTATGGTTGTCGATACTATTCTGCAACCGCAAAGCGTTCGATAAATTCGGGAATCCCGACGGACGGATAATGAAAATTTCGCATTAGTTAAATGAATTACATGGAAAATACCATACATAATAAAAAAAACGGTGGAGATAAATTATCCGTGGTCGTGATCACTTTTAACGAAGAGAAAAACATACGGCGTTGTCTGGAATCGGTCAAAAATATTGCGGATGAAATTATCGTGGTCGATTCCTATTCCGTTGATTCTACGGAGTCGATCTGCCGGGAATACGGCGTTCGATTTTTCCGGCATGAGTGGCTCGGTTTTGCCGGGATGAAAAATTACGCCAACCGCCAGGCCACCTATGATTATGTTTTTTCGATCGATGCGGATGAACAACTATCCCGGGAACTTGAAAATTCAATCCTTTTGATGAAATCGGAGGGGCTGAAATACGCTTATACGGTCAACCGTCTTAATTCCTACGCAGGGGAATGGATACGTCACGCCGGATGGTATCCTGATACGAAAGTCAGGTTATGGAATAAAAAAGAAGGTTCGTGGGAAGGGAATATTCATGAGCATCTCCATTTTACCCAGGATATGAAGTTTGTCAGGCTGAAAGGTGATTTACTCCATTATTCTTATACGGGCGTAGAAGATCATCTTAACCGGGCAAATCGCTATACCACATTGATCGCGGAGGATTATTACCGGAAAGGAAAGAAAGCCTCATTCTTTAAAATGATTTTTTCTTCCGGATTTACTTTTTTTAAGGATTATATTTTACGTTTAGGCTTTATGGATGGCTGGAGAGGACTGGCAATTTGTCGTATCGCTGCTCATTCGACCTTTCTTAAATACGCGAAACTCCGCGAATTACATGATAAAATTCCGGAAATCTCGCTGATTATTACTACTTATAACCGTCCGGAGGCTCTGGAACTGGTATTGATCAGTGTGATGAAACAAAAATATTTGCCTTCGGAAGTGGTGGTGGCTGACGACGGCTCCACGGAAGAAACCGGGGAATTGATCCGGAAGTACCAGGCTCTGTTTCCGGTTCCTTTATACCATTGCCGGCAGGATGATGAAGGATTCCGGTTGTCGCAAATCCGTAATAAGGCCATCGCCCGCAGTAGCGGCGATTACATTATTATGGTGGATGGAGATATGGTTCTGCATCCCGGATTCATCCGGGATCATATAGATCAAGCCAGGCCGGGACAATTCATCCAGGGTTCGCGGGTATTATTGGACGATAAGATCACCGGTGAACGTCTCCATAACCGTAATGTTCGTTTTACCCCTTTTTCTGCGGGTATTAAAAACCGGATGAATGCCTGCCGCATCCGCTCTCTATCCGGATTGGTTTCACCCCGTTACGGTAAAAAAGATTATCGTGGCGTACGTGGCTGTAATATGTCCTTCTGGAAAGAAGATCTTATACGGGTAAACGGCTTTAACGAAGATTTTAAAGGCTGGGGAAGGGAAGACAGCGAATTTGTGGTCCGGATGCTTCATCATAATATCCGCAGAAGGAATGTGAAATTCGGAGCTGTAGCCTACCATTTATGGCATCACGAGAATAATTCTCCCAATAGTAATCTCGATAAAAACCAGGCGATTTTGGATCAAGCCCTCAAAGAAAAAAGGTTATGGTGCGGGAAAGGATTGGACCAATACTTATAATTAAATAATATTCGTATTCGGAATACTCTTTAACGGCTAAATGGTTTTGGCTTCGGAAGCATTCACGAAAAGTATATCCCCGATACCGTCAAAATCAGTAAAGAATTTGACCGGGTTATGTTTGATGATTTCTTCCCTGAATCCGATGATGGTCAAACCCGCATTTTGAGAACGGGCTTCTACAGCATCACTGAAAGACTGGTGTTCCGGTACCACGATAATTTCAATATTCTTCAGGGTTATCGGTAACCTGCCCGCAGCAATGCGGTCCTTAAGCTCATCTTTCATTTCCGCGCTTTCTCCCGTCGGACTGGTGATGAATATTCTTATTTCCGCTTTTCTCCAGTCCGGATGTGCCATAATGATATAGCCCAGCAAAATCATGAAATTGGTATTTTTTTCATCTGTACCCCTGATCCATACGTGAATCCCGTTTTTATTCCTGATAAGATGATCCGAGCCGGCGAAGATACATACGTCGAAATTCCCGGCCCGTACCAGTTTTACGTTGTCTAATATACGGTTGAGCTCTTCGGGACTTTTTTTCTCATATTCGAATACTACCATATTGTTTTCCATACCCGATATGGAAGGAGTCTGTATCACCTGTGTTATCGCCGATGTGTAAGATGGGGAGATCATGGTGTCGATATAAAGCGGACTGTCTTTTTCTTTCTGGTTACGGACCAGCTGGGTCAGGATTTCCCGGGCTTCCCTGCAGGTTTCCTTGCTGTAATAACCTTCGATGAAATGGAAATAAGTGCCGAATCCATGCTGGTAGCTGATCCACTTCATCAATTCCAGTACTTTATCCCTTTCCAGGGAATGGGGAGAAATACAGACGGCTGCCGGCCTCCACTCTTCCTGGTCCATGGAGGATTGGTTTTTCTGCATGAATACCTGTAACTGCCTGTTCAATTGGAACAACGCTCCCTTGAAAATATTTACAAGTCCTTTCTTATCTTTATTATAATGTTCGATAAACAGATAGATGAGAATGATAAGGAGATATGAAAGTATCGTATATAAAGAATTGATCTTGAACATGACCCAAACGGAAAGTATGAATCCCAACAGGGAAATGAACCACTTGGATTTAAAACGGGGACGATAGGAGGGAGGAGATCCGAAATGATTGAGAAAAGAACTAAGGCAGAGTGTTCCATAGGTGATTAAGAAAAACATGGATATGATCTCCGCAACACTGTTCACATCTCCCAGGAGAATAAAAATTAAGGCGATGCCGAAGGATACGATCGATGCATTGAAAGGTTCTTTATTTTCTCCTTTGCCTCTGGATAAAAACGCATTCAGTTTTCTGAACGGGAAAGTCCTGTCATGGGCGATTGCCTGCAAAGTACGGGGAGCCACCATCATGGAACCTAAAGCGGAGGAAGAAGTACAGGCGGCGAGACCTACGGGAATCATCACGGAACCGAATATCGCGATCCTCGACATGATAAGCTGGTCTTCCATCAGGTCTGCATGTGACGCCGATATGGAAAGCTTCCATACTACCAAAATATAGACGATTAATCCGGTGAGTGTTCCTGCCATGGTTCCTAATGGAATTGATTTTCCCGGATTTTTAAGATCTCCGCTAAGTCCGACTCCTGCCGTCATTCCCGTAAAAGCCGGGAAACAGATCGCAAATAGTATAAAGAACTGGTTCCTGTTGAAAAAACCGAAATTATCTCCGGGCACTCTGGTGGGATCTCCGCCCGAATCCAAAGGATGTCCGAAGAAGAAAAGCAATAGGGAGATAAATAAAATAATATTGACTACATATAGTAATTTGACACTCGAGCCGGTGCCTTTCCTCAGTATCACATAAGCCAATATCAGTAAAGTGGGAACACTGATCACCTGCCGCGGAAGTTCGAACCCGAAATATCCGGCCCACCAATCGAATAAAGGCTGGAAAGATTCCGCGAAGGCTATGGTATAAAAGGCAATACTTATGGTTTGGGACAGAAAAAGCGTAATGCCGATTGTAGTTCCTATTTTTAAACCGAATGATCTGGAAATAATAAAATATTCTCCTCCTCCTTCCACTCTTGTGTTGGTAGCCAATTCTGAAATTGCCAAAGCCGTGGGAATCGTGATCATGTGGCCGAGCAGGATAATGGCAAGCACCCCCCAGAATCCCAATGTTCCGGTGGCATAGCCCATACGCAAAAACAAGATTGCACCGAGTATCGAGGATATAGCGGTAAAATATACCGGCGCCGTACCCATTCCGTTTTTCTTTCCCAGTTCCGTTTTTGTTTTCATAATTTTTACTGTCTGCAAAAATAATGGATTCCGGGAGAACCGGGCGGCTTTGAGAAAATAAATAACAAAAATTAACCATGTTCATGTTGTTCAATCAATGTGAAGGGCTCACCGGCGGAATAAACATTTTCTCACTAAATAGCTTTATAATGGATAATATGGATCTTGTCTCTTTTTAATATATTTGCAGCCGTAAGATGTAACTCTATGACTAATAGTAAGAAGTTGTATAAAATAAAGGTAATATTAAGCCTTTCCAATATCAATGCCGATTTTCTACAACTTATCCTTTGTATGTTCGTGAGCCATTACCTGATTGGGAATCCTTTATATGGCGCCGCCCTTTTCCTTTTCAATAATATCTGGATACTTTATTTTGAAGGAAATTTGCGTCACCTGAAATACAAACGCGGAGAGGGACCCGGCGTAATGATGTGGATATTACTTACTTTTTCCTTATTGGCGGGCATGGCTATTATTTTTCTTTATCCTGTGGTAGGAGGTAAATACGAGGCTAATTATGTCTCGTTTTTCGTGTTGATAGTGGCTTTACGGAATATCATGACTTACTGGATGACCAATTCCTATAACCGGAAAAAGAAATCTAACCGGGTTCTTAAAATACTGTTCCAGTTGTTTTTCCTTCTTCCCTGTATAGTATTTGCCTTTTGGCTTATGGAGGGTACACCTCGTTATATTGTCATGATTGGTTTTGCTTTTACCGGATTTCTCCTTTCATACGAAAGCAGTACGATGGTCAGTTTCGGTAAATATATAGCTCATCTGGATAAAGACAAAATAGGGGAAATATTTTCCTATAAGGTATTTTCCAATATGGCGCTCTATTCTCAGATTGCTTTCAGCCTGGGCGTGCTGATGTATGTTTGCTATATAAGTTTCAGTCAGGAAACATTTTCCGTGTGGGTATATCTTGTTATGGCACTCTGGCTCGTATTCGTTCTGATATTATCCGAGCTGTTCACCTGGGTAGCCAATAAGCAGGGCTGGGTAATGAACCTGAACCTTTTTCTTCTCGGAGCCGGTTTATGGATACTGGGTTCCGTGCAAATGTACCGGGTAACCGACTGGATAGGAACCGCTTTCTGGACATTTTTTTGGGGCTTCGGACTGGCCTGTATTACGGCGGTCACGAACAGGTATAATAAGGACTTTAAACTGGTAGCCCGTATAGCCAACAAGAAAGTGGCGGACAGGGATCTCTATTTCCGTAATATGCTTACCCAGTTAGTGGCGGTCATTATTTCTTATGGTATTATGCTTTGTGTCGTAACGGTATGGTCATTTGTGATTCCCAATTCCACAGATGCCGGGGTACCGGCTTTATCACGACAGATCATGATGCAGCTACCTGTGCTTTTTATGTTGATCAGTATTTTCTTTGCTTTAAAACAGCCGCTGGATGAAAGAATCCGTCAAAAATTGATCAATTATAATGCGGGAACAAATCAGAATGACCCTACTAAGAAGAATCTGGAAAAACGCCTCATTAAGGAAAGTCGTGTGCGTTTCGGTATCAAGATTATCGCGGGTATCGTGCGTCCTTTCCTGCATCTGAAGGTTTCGGGAAAAGAAAATATTGATCCGGGTAATTTTCCCTCCATATTTGTGTGCAACCATGGCCTTTTTTACGGACCTATCGCGGCGGTAATCTATTTGCCGACCTATTTCCGGCCATGGGTTGATAAAAAAATGGTGGATATAGATCTCAGTGCCCAGGAAATATACGACCGCCAGCTTTACCGCTGGCCCTTATTATCCGGGAATGCCAAAATGAAGATCAGCAGGATCGTGGCACAACCCGTAACCTGGGCGCTCAATTCTTTTAACCCCATTCCGGTGCAAAAGAACTCATTACACGGTATTGTGCAAACCTTTGACGATACGGTGACGGTACTGACCGAAGGAGATAATGTGCTTATATTTCCGGAAAAGCCTAAAAAGGTAAAAAAGGGGAATAAAATGACCGTCGAGCACGAAACCAATACGGTCGGAAATCTCTATACCGGATTCGCCAGTATCGGGAAATTATATTATGAACAATCCGGTAAAGCTTTATATTTTTATCCGATATATGCCAATAAAAAAGGCCATACCTTTAAAATAGGAGAACCGGTTATTTATGATCCGGACAATCAGCCGAAAGAGGAGAAAAAACGCATTGCCGACCAATTGCATGATAAGATGCTTGAATTGAAGAACGGGTAAACATTGTAATATGAAAAGATCTTTTAATTCATAAAATTATTCAATGAAAATAATTTTACAGGAAGATAGCCATATAGATTACCAAAACTACCGCTTTCCTTATTGTTTATATGCAATTAAGGAAGCGGATGATTATTATGGGGAAATATATGATAAAGGATTTCTCCCTTACAGCAATAACCTTGATATGGAAGAAGAGATCTTTTATATGGCCCGAAGTATCAGGATAGATCTGGCCAGGTCTCCTTTTAACTATAAGCAGAACAATGTTTTCAATAAATTTTCCAAAGTATATCGGGATACGGAGCTTGTATTTTCACTGGAATCCAAAGATGACCTGAAGAATAATCATGATTTTCTGGATTGGTGTTTGGCTAACGCTAAAAACCGTTTCCTTTCTATGGAAAGATTAAGATACATACTTTCCCGTCCGTATCTCCGGAATATATTATGTATTACAAGTAAAGAGAAAGTACTGGCTTACGTTTTCCTGATTCACGAACCGGGAAAATTTGCCCATGTGTGGTACTCTTTTTATGATCAGGAAAATAAAATGAATGATTTCGGGAAATGGATCATATTAAAAACGATAGCGTGGTGCTTTGCTCATCAATATCCTCTCTTTTATATCGGGACCTGTTATTCCGCGTCCGCTTTCTATAAATTAACATTAAGTCCCCACACCACCTATTTCGACGGAACAGGTTGGAATGAGGACTTATCTGGTCTTAAGAAAAAATTGTTGACGGAAAATTAACGGTTATTTTCCATTCTTTCCGCTACTTTATTCCAATTGATTATTTTAAAAAAGCTTGCTACATAATCAGGCCTTTTATTCCTGTAATCGATATAATAAGCATGTTCCCATACGTCACAGGTTAAAAGGGGTTTCATTCCTTTGGTCATGGGATTTTCCGCGTTTCCTGTTTTTTCAATACTTAGTTTACCGTTCCCGTTAAGTACAAGCCATGCCCATCCTGAGCCGAACTGGGAAGTGGCCGCATCTGCGAATTCCTTTTTAAATTCCTCAAAGGAACCGAAGTCCTGTATGATCTTTTCCATTAATTGTCCTTCCGGTTTTGCCGGCGCGTCGGGTGTAAGCGATTCCCAATAAAAAGTATGGTTCCATACCTGCGCCCCGTTATTGAAAATATCCCCTTTTGATTTTTTTACAATCTCTTCCAGCGTTGCATCTTCGAATTCAGTTCCCGGCACCAGTTTATTTAATTTATCGACATAAGCCTGATGATGTTTTCCGTAATGATATTCGATGGTTTCTTTGCTGATCGTGGGTTCCAGGGCATCCTTCGCCCAGGGTAATTGAGGTAATGTAAACATGATTTTTTGTTTTAATGATTTTATTTTTTAATCTTTTATGGTAATGTAACATTAAAAAAGGAAACATTGTTTAGGTTATGGATTGCAATGCATAATATCAATAAAAGATTGGTAGTGATTTATATATTGCTTTCTTTGGGAGAGTAAAGGCTCCTCCTTACTGCATTTCAGTTAAATATTTCCAGAATCTTCTGGGCATATTTTGACGTTGTAATTTAGGATTGATACGCTCTTTGATCGCCATGGATTTGAAATATCCTTTCCATCTCTCCTGGAAAAGCTTCTCGTCTTTTGCCATAATATCGTCATTTAATTTTCCGTCGATAAGATGCTGGTCGTTATCCAGTGTGACCTCCGTTACTTTTTTAAGATCGTAATAATACCCGTATTTCCGTTTGAGGTCATATAAAAACCATTTCTGGTCGGCAAAACGATCCTTAAAATAGGAAAGTGTCAACGGCAGAACATTATATTGCGGCGATAACGGGGCGAAAAATGTACCGTCGGAGGCTTTCTGGAACCGGATGAATTGTATATAATAACGGGCCTCCCTGGATACTTTCTCCCCGAGTTTTTTAACTTCGAACATATCATCGTCGGCGAAATCCATAACGACATTATCTTTCCTGTCGAAAATTTTGCGCATGTACCGGAATAAAAGTTCATCGGCCTCTTCTTTTTCCGATAACCAGACACAGATCAGCATCCTGCATATATTTCCGGATAATTTACGGCGAAGTCCTTTCCACACACGGCTCGATTTATGACCGTCACTATTTACCTCATGGATATTTTCAGTGAAAAGGGGATGCGGTGCTCCCTGAGCTAATAACCGGTCAGGGAACATTTTACGGTCATAAGCATCAAAAAGGGCGGACAATAATCCTTCGAAAGTCTTATCATAATAGAATACTGTCATAGATTATTCCGGGAAGATAATGGAGAGCTGGTTCTCGTCTTTCTTCTTTTTATCGTTTTTCAATGTGAACAGTCTGCGTAAATTTTCGGGGTGAGCTTCGTGAATGGTAAACGGTGTAAGCTCGTTACACGTGATAAAATACCTCGCTTTTTTCATTACCACACCGATCTTTTTAAGCACAGCCGACGTAATACGACTATGTCTTCTCGTGGCTACGATCAAATTGGCTGATTTAACCCCGATTCCCGGGACCCGTAAAATCAGCGAACGATCGGCTTTGTTAACATCTACGGGAAAGAATTCCGGATGTCGTAACGCCCAGGCAAGTTTGGGATCTATTTCAAGGTCGAGGTTCGGATAGTGGTCATCCACGATCTCTTCGGTTTTAAATCCGTAGAAACGCATCAGCCAGTCCGCCTGGTAAAGCCTGTTCTCCCTGACTAACGGCGCCTGTTGCAGCATCGGCAGCCGGTTGTCGTAAGCATTTACCGGCACAAATCCCGAATAATAAACCCGTTTCATACTCGGTCTTTGGTATAAAGCGTCGGAGAGCTGCAGGATATCCCGGTCGGATTCATTGGTCGCACCCACGATCATTTGCGTACTTTGTCCCGCCGGAGCGAATTTCGGCGCGTGTTGCAGGTGTTTGCGCTCATCCAGGCTTGCCAGGACACCCTGTTGTATATAGAGCATGGGTTTATATACGCTTTGATGGTCTTTTTCCGGAGCCAGCATTTTCAGGTTCTCTTCCCTGGCAATTTCCACATTAACACTCATACGGTCGGCATATAGTCCCGCTTCGGATACCAATTCTTTACTGGCGCCGGGAATACTTTTCATGTGAATATAGCCGTTATAGCGGTGCACGGTACGCAGGTCTTTTACGACCCGGACCATCCTTTCCATGGTGTAATCCGGATTACGGATCACTCCCGAACTGAGGAATAACCCTTCGATATAATTCCGACGGTAAAATTCAATCGTAAGATCTACCAGTTCATTGACGGTAAAAGTGGCTCTGGGAATATCATTGGTCCGCCTGTTAATGCAATAGGCACAATCGTAAATACAGTAGTTCGTGAGCATGATCTTCAATAAAGAAACACACCGTCCGTCGGCGGTAAAGCTGTGGCAGATTCCCCAGCCTTTAGCGCTCCCCAAAGTACCCGGTTTATTCTTTCGGGTGGTACCGCTCGAGGCACAGGAAACGTCGTATTTTGCCGATTCAGCCAGTATATTTAATTTATTTGCGATTGCGTCTTTCATCATTGCAAAGTAACTATTTTTCGTCCAGATATCACGTAAAAAGTTTCTTAAAAACATGGAAAAATCCTCTTAGCAAATTTGCCGGGAAAACCTGTTTTTTTGGTGGAAACATAATGGGTTAAATTCAAACAATTATTGTATTTTCCCTGTTATAAAACAACCATCAACGAAAGATGTTTTTTAATAAAATTTATACGGAAAAATCTATATCTACCATAATATTTCATAATTTAGCCGTTTCAAATTCTAAACAGTATAAAATGGATAATAAAATTTTGCAAGTAAGTGATTCTGTAAAGTGGATCGGAGTTTTGGATAAGAATCTCAAAACCTTCGATATCATCATGGAAACCAAGTTTGGGACTACCTATAATTCCTATTTTATCGATGCCGATAAAATAGCTGTGGTAGAAACGGTGAAGGAAAAGTTCTTTGATGTTTACGAAACAAAATTACGACAGGTTTGTAATCCGGAAGAGATTGAATATATTATCCTGGATCATACCGAACCCGATCATTCAGGGTCATTGAAAAAAATGCTCGAGATCGCACCGAATGCTACGGTATTGGCATCAGGTCCCGCACTTAAATTTTTGAGAAACCAACTGGGCTTTGATTTTCCACAAAAAGAATTAAAGGAAGGCGATATTATCGATCTCGGAAATAAAAAGATCAGGGTTATCTCGGCTCCCAATCTTCACTGGCCGGACAGTATCTATACTTACCTTGAGGAAGATAAGGTTCTATTTACGTGCGATTCTTTCGGTGCTCATTTTTGTAGTGAAGAGATGTTTGATGATAAAGCGGGCAATTACGACGAAGCGTTCAAATATTATTTTGATGTTATATTAAAACCCTTCAGTAAATTCTTTTTAAAAGCCATCGACAAGATCAGGCCTTTGGAAATTAATGCCATCCTCACCGGACATGGTCCTTTGCTGACCACGACATGGAAACAGAAGGTAGACTGGTCGGAGGAGATGTGCAAAGAATATTTAGCTCATAATCCGGAGAAAAACCGGATATTGCTGGCATTTGTTTCAGCCTATGGGTTTACCCGGACCATAGCGGAAAAATTAAAGGAAGGCCTTGAAGAAATTGAAGATATTACGGTAGATTACTGTGATATTGAAGAAATGCCCGCTGATATCCTGGCCGATAAGATTTCCAGGGCATCCGCTTACCTTTTGGGAAGTCCCACGATTAACCAGAATATGTTACCGCAGCTTTACAATATTTTTGCGATGATGACTCCTATCAGGGACAGGGATAAGCTGGCAGGTTGTTTCGGCTCTTTCGGGTGGAGCGGAGAAGCGGAAAGGGATTTGGTGAACAATTTTGAGAATTTGAAACTCAATTTCTGCGGAGATACGCTTTTCCTTAAATTCAAACCGCAGGAAGAGGATTTTGAAAGAATTAAAACTTACGGCAAAAAATTTGGCCTTTTAGTAAAAGGCCAAAAATAATATAAAAAGAAAATAAATTAATCAATTTTAGAATCAACCAAATATTACATTTGGTTGATTTTTTTCATTAAACCTGATTTAAGGTTACCTGCTTTATTTTTATGGATAATGCCCTTCTTAGCCAATTTATCGATCAGGGAAGTAACACCCGGTAATTGTTTTGCGGCTTCTTCCTTGTTTTCGATGGTACGAATGGTTTTTAATGCGTTACGCATGGTTTTGGCGTAATAGCGGTTTTCCAGTCTTCTTTTATTGTTTGCTCTTATCCTTTTTAATGCAGATTTGTGGTTTGCCATCTTTTCAATTATTTGTTTTAAATCTTAATATGTCTATAATCGGGGTGCAAAAATACAAAATTTTATTTTACAAAAACATACCTAAAAAAAGTTTTTTCCCTGATTCCGGAAGATGTTAAATATTATGGTTTCCCTTTCTATCCTGTAACTCCATTTTCAAATGCCCTGACCTTTTCTTTATATATTTCCCGGATAGGGACCGAAGAGCCGGAATGACGGTCCAATCCGGCAATCACGCTTTTACAGATGGTCTTAACGGTATTTGTTTTCGTATCTCGCAGATGTTGCAGCATTTTCATGCTTTTATTACCCAATTCATAAATTTTGGTATCGCAGACAATCTGATCGGAAATCAATACCGGCGAGCAGAAATCCAACTCAAGGTGAACCAGTACCAGGTCGAGTTCATTCCATTGGATCGCATTACCGAGCAGATTTTCAAGATAAGCACTCCGGCCATAATCGAATAAATTACACTGGGCCCCATTGTTTACGTGCACGAAAGGATCCAGGTCGCTCATACGGATCTGAATAGGAGTGCTGAAATTGAATTTTTCCATTTATCTGAGTTTACGGGGACAAAAATAGAAAAAATCCAATTTTCCACTATATTTGCCGTAAAAAATATGATGCAGGAATCCAGGATATTTACACCATGCCGGATCGGTCCTGTTACATTACGTAACCGGACTATCCGTTCAGCGGCTTTTGAGAATATGGCTTATCAAAATAAACCCTCCGAAGATCTGTATAATTACCACGTCAGTGTGGCGGAAGGAGGAGTGGGAATGACGACGGTAGCCTACGCTTCTGTAAACAGAAGCGGGGTTTCGTTCGACGGCCAGTTATGGATGCGGGAAGAGATCGTTCCGGAATTACGGCGACTGACCGATGCGGTCCATGCGGCCGGAGCCAAAGCTTCTATCCAGCTGGGGCACTGCGGAAATATGACTCACAAGGCTACCTGCGGACAAAAACCGGTAGGCGCCAGTAACGGCTTTAATCTCTATTCTCCCACTTTCTATCGGAAGCTTACGGAGACAGAGATCCACGGACTGGTAAAGGATTTCGGTACGGCGGTGGAACTAGCTGGAAAAGCCGGATTCGATTGCGTGGAGATTCACGCCGGACACGGATATCTCATTAGCCAGTTCCTTTCACCTTATACCAATCATCGGAAAGACAAATTCGGAGGAAATCTTGAGAACAGGATGCTCTTTATGAAAATGGTTATGGCGGAAGTAATGAAAGCAGCCGGCGATGACATGGCTGTGGTGGTCAAAATCAATATGTACGATGGTTTCAGGGGAGGATTGGGAATTGAAGACTGTATTACGGTGGCCCGCGAATTGGAAAAAACAGGCGTGCATGCGCTGGTACTTTCGGCGGGTTTTGTGAGCCGGGCACCCATGGCGGTGATGCGTGGAAAAATGCCATACAAAACGCTGGCTTATTACATGGATAAAAAGAAATTCTGGTGGCTTAAAATCGGTATACGTTTATTCGGCTGGCTTATTATTCCTCCTGTTGAATATAAGGAAGCCTATTTCCTGGAAGATGCCAAAAAATTCAGGCAGGCGCTGGATATTCCTTTGATTTATGTCGGGGGATTGGTTTCGAAAAATATGATAGAGAAAGTATTGGATGAAGACTTTGTGGCGGTACAAATGGCCCGTTCTTTATTACATGATCCGGGTTTTGTGAATAAGATGAAAGAAGGGGAGGAGCGATGCGGTTGTAAACATTCCAATTATTGTATAGGAAGGATGTATACGCTGGAAATGAAATGCCATCATTGTGTGGAAGACCTACCCGTGAAACTACGGAGGGAAATAGATAAAGCCGAAAGGTCATAAAAAAATTCATCGGACAGACAAGCCATCCGACGAATTCCACCAAAATAAAACCAATAAAACACTTAAACTATCAAAACCAATAGGCTTAAGCTATTTTCTTTTTAAACACCGGATACTGTATCCGAGGTGTTTATCTGTATGTTTTTCCAAAAGATCATCACAACCGTACATCAATTCGAAATAATAGGCGCCGAGACCTTCAGGGGTTTCATCGGAAGCCCAGAAATAAGCATTACCCATAAGATAATAGAACTGGTCTACATGTCCGTTGTAATATCCTGCCGGCAGTGCGGTAAACCCTGTGCTGTTATCTCCGGGATCCTGGATCCAGTAATCGGGTGATTTTAGTGAGGACGCACTCAGAGTCATCAATTCCCTATAATCTTCGATCGTAGGAAGATGCCATCCGTCGGGGCATATTCCCTGGATATGGTCAGAGGCTGCAAAAGGAGAAACTCCGGGAACCGTATCCACTGCCGCATACCAGCTGTACAACCTGCCGAAGATCGCTTCGTTCCGGTTTGAATCGGAATACATGCTTGAGTAATATACCCATACATCAGGAATGGGACGTCCATCCGCATAGTTAAGAGATTCCAGGTTTCGCTGGGTCCAGCAATTACATCCGATCTGCACACCCGGATAGCGGTTTCCGTTATAATCCACGGCGGTATCACAAGGAGGATACATCCGGTATACTTTCTGGATACAGGAAGCAAAATTACCGCAATCATCTATCGCTTCCCATTCTATTTCAAAATAATTCTGGGTAATGTCGATCTCGTGAATATTATGGGTAATCCGGATATTGGTATCGCTTCCGTAATGATCGTATATATAATGGCTCCATTCAGGAGGAGGCATGTTGAAAGGCGGTTCGCATTCTTCCCAATGAAGGGCTATCGTGTCGTCACGGCATAACAATTCGAAGTAATAACCGTCCGCTTCGTCATTATTCATATAAACCGTTACCTCCCTGATCAGGCTGTCGCAGCCGTGCTGGTTCTTCACTATATATCTTTTGGTTTCCGAACCGAAAAATGTGCTGTCATAAACGGTGATCGGGAAATTACAGGTATAAATCACCGTATCGTTCACGGGCTGGTTAATGTAAGACGGGAAAACGGTTAGGGTCAGTCTTCTTATACTATCGCATAAACCGTTGGCCGTGGTAAGATTCCGGGTATAAACAAAGATTCCGGAGTTAAGGGAATCCTCCGTCCGGATTACCCAGTCATAGCCGCTGTAGATATCCCCGTGACATACGGAATCGGCAAAATCCAGTTCTAATGCCGGTAATATCGTAAGTTCCAGTGTCCTGATACTATCACAATTTCCGTTCACGGTTAACAGACGTTCCTCATAAGTGTAAGTTCCGGGATTGACCGTATCTGCGGTGTTGACAGACCAGTCGTTTTCCGTAAAGGTTTCTCCTAAACAGATACTGCCGGTGAATTGCAGGTTGTAGACAGGATTTACATTCAAACGGATTATCGCCGGTTTATAGTTCGTTACCTGCAGTCCGGTATTATTTAGGGCGCACAAAGAATCATTGCCTACCGTCACATAAAATACGGTGTCCCTTAACGGATTGACCATAGTGAGCCTGGATTCGGTTTTGCTGGTCCCGTTCACTATTTCCGTGTAAACGACGTCGGTTAATGAACTATCGCTGTACCATACGAAGGTTTGCGGGAAGGTTATCGTTGAAGAGGCAGTTAAGCTGGTATCCATACCATAGCAAATAGTTGCCGGGTTAATTTGGATTTCAGCGGGATCTGCATATTCGCGTATGACAGCCTCTACAGGTTTCAATTGTTGCTTTGTGGTAATAGAGGCTTCCCATCCCGGCAATCCCAGAGAATCATTGGATTGGAAACTTACGGTAAGACTTCCCCCGGTTGTGGTAAAAGTCAAAGGCATCAATGCATTCAGGTTTCCTCTCATCGGAGGTGTCAGTAGAGGTGCATTGGTACTGTTCCCGTCGTAGAGATAAAGATAATCATTAAAAATAGAATCTGTAATGAATGAGGTAAAAGTGATGGTAATCATATCTTCCGCCAAAGAAGTAAAAGTCAGGGTATAATTTTCCGATGTATCGTAAGGCATAAACGGTCCGCCGGAATCAAAAAATCTTACGATGACATCCGGATATACGGTTACAAGGCCATCTCCCATCACAACTAATTCTTCCTCTTCGGGATCGAATACATAAAACGCACACACTTCTTCATTGCTTACCGTTACATAACGGGTAATATTATTTGAGATACCAGGCACATTCAGTGTTGCCGGACTTTCGGAAGCGTTCTCGATCGTATCTACTTGAATAAGGTTCCGTCCTAAAGAATCCATATACCAATAGAAATATTGCGGATAAGGTAAATCAACTTCTGCTGTGAGGTGCGCTTCCGAACCACGACAAACGGTGTCCGGAATGGTTATAATTTCTGTATTAATGATATTACGTTTAATTTGAATCGTAAGTGTATCCTCATCCACCTGACGGGGATCTCCTTCCCAGTTCCAGTCGCCGTATACGGTATTTATATTACTGTCACCCTGGTCACATCCCCATATTTGTCCTTTAATCTGGGCAGATGTTTTGGTTAACTGCGAATGGGCTTCAAGGTTGAGGGGGAATATTACGGAATCCTTTGCAGGGACAGAATCCAGTTTAAACTCCAGATTCGTAGCTCCCTCCATAGAAATATGGAATGGCAAATGAATGCGGGTATATACGTTTGTAGCCGTCTGGCTTCCATCGTTTCTTATGGTTACATTGACCGGAAAATCTCCCGGGCAAATCTCATCTTCGGTAGTGTTTAAATTTAAGGAAAGAACAATGGCTGCGGCATCTAGGAAGAAATTACTTACTGCGCTGTCAGTACAGGCTTCCGGTGCGTTATCCAGTACCACAACCCTGTAGTAAGTGGGTGTGGTAAGATTCGTAACAGCATAATTCGCAGTGGTAACGGGCGTCAAAGTCCAGTTAATACTATCTGCACTTGTATACCATTTATAAATGTAAGAGTCATGGCCTCCCGAAGGCTGCGCGTCCAATACGGTAGAACCATTATAATGTATTGGCAGGGAATCACGGCTGGTTATATATGCACTGAGCGTATCCAAAACCACAACCCTTGCCGGTACCGGTCCGTTCCTTACACCTACCATGGCACTCCAGCCGGCTTCCGTATTGTTGAAATTAGATACAAAAAGTATCGTCAGGCTATCACCCGTTGAAGTGAAAGGGCCGGGTAGATTGGTATTTAGGTTCCCTCCCAATTCCGAAGCCAACACAGGGGAATTGATAGAACCTCCGTCATAAATATACATTTTATCAAATGTCGAATTTTCGGTAATAAAAGAATCAAACCTGATATTGACTCCGCTTCCCGGTGTCTGTGAAACAAAAGTGTGGGTAAGTACTTCGTTATTGCTGTAATTAGCTTCCGGTCCCCCGGAATCGAAAAATCGTATGCTTTCACCGCATTCTATCAGGGTGGTACCATTATTCATATTGATACTATTATCGGAAACTCCCGGTTGGTAAGCGCAATAGTCCTCATTTTGGGCGGTCAGGTAAAACGTGGTGTCTCTTATCATATGATCAAGAATAAGAGTAGATGTTTGGCCTGCGGCCCGTATTGTATCCGATTTCAAGAACAGGTTCAGGTCTTCATCCCGGTACCAGTTGATCACATATGGATAATTCATGTCAGCCGTAATAGAAAAATCTGCATTCCCGTCGTAACATACTTCTTCTTGGAATGGTGATATTCTACAACTGGAAGAAGTCGATTTGATACGGATTTCGATCGTATCTTCGGGTAACTGATAATTGCATCGTTCATCCTGTACATCCGTCAGCCAGACTAACATATTGGATAAAGGTGTTACCAGCATAGTATCAGTATCTCCCTCAGTTCTGTTGGAGAAAGTCCGTGTCGTGATCGTATTGTTCATCTCGGTGGCTACGGTATAAGTAATGTTTCCATCGCCGTGAGGAGTTAAAATAACCGGATAGTCTTCGCCGGGGCATATGGAAGCATCCTGAGCTATGTTCACGGAAGGAGCCGTTAATATGGACAAATGGATACTGTCTCTTACCAGAGGACAATAAGAATTTGCCACTTCCAGGTAATACCAGCCGCTATCCTGCAGAGCACGGCGTACCAGCCTTTCGGTATTTTGCGTATTGCTGATAAAACCGTTAGGCCCACGCCACGTATATTCCACATCTCCTAAGGATAAACCGTTCATGATCGCGGTACTTCCCTCGCAAATGGTCAATTCTTTACTGCTGTTATTGGCGAACCATGCTTTTCGGGTTGATTCCAGGTTAACGACCGTGGCCGGTGTTTCGAAACTGGCCCCGCATGAATCGGTGATCGAAACGAGGATGCGTTCGCCAAGTCTGGCTCGTATATCACCGAAATCTCCGGTAGTATTGGTTCCTAAAATAATATTTGTATTCGCGGAATCTTTGGAAACCGTGTATGTATAGGGCTTTTTACCTGTCATGCCACGTACATTCACGCTGGCAATAGTATCGATCTCGCTGCATACATACGCTTCAAGATAATCATATTGGATAGTTGCCCCGTAATAATTTATGATTGTGTCGAAAATACCGCAACTACTGTTGGCATTAGTACTGGAATACATCCTTAAGGTATAATCACCATGGATAGTCAGTCTTATCGGATTATTAACGGTTACCGCGTCTTGCGGGTATCCTCCGGATGGTCCGGCAATAACCCTGAAATAGGTCGTGACATTATTATTGTCAACCGTTACCTGTCCCGCACGGGGAATAATATCCAGCGCACCGCAATCCAGTAGTTGCTCATATACCGGATGAGAAGCGATTTCAATGAAGCTTGGGAAAGCAAAGGTACGGTTTATGGTTTCAGTTCGGCATGCTGTGGTAATGGAGAATTGATAAGTTCCCGAAGGAAGGTCGATCGCTGCCATTTCAAGATCATTGGGAGTATCATTGCCGGAATAAATATTAGCGGTATTCGTAGGATTCTCTTTGGTAATAATCCAGTTATTTGTAGCTCTCCGATAAAGCGCCGTAAAATTATAACGGTTGTTTTCAGGACTTTGGATCAATCTCACGACCGTACTGTCCAGATATTCCGGGCTTGGATTTTGCCTGATAATACTGATCCTTCTCTCGTACTGTCCACAGTTATCCCCATTTTGATAATGGTTGTTGATCTGCCAGGTCGTATTATTACGGCCTCCTCCAGTGACATAATTGCGGGTTCGATAATTTACGGTTTGGTTATGGTTACTTATAATACAGCCGTTGGCATCAGTTGAAGTGATATTGATCACATTTCCGTCCATATCAGGAGTTATATTTACATTTTGTCTCCAGTTATAGGAATTTGAAGCACCTGTTACCCTGCTGATTTCATTTCCCGTTGTGACATTGGTCGTGACAATTGTAACCGGCGGAGTATAATAAAAATTAGCTGTTCCGTTAGTCACAACACCTCCACGGTAATTGTTTACCTGTTGGTAAAATGAAGAAGTATGTTGGAATAATACATCCCTTTTGGTCACGAATCCGCAGGAGTCATATGTGGCCGGCGTGGAGACGGTGGAATCTGTAGAATAAACATAGGAAGAATTGATATTAGGATATCCGAATGAGAATGTATGGGTAAAATCCGATCCGGTGGGACAAACTTTATTCCTTACGGTTACGGTTACGGATTTTCCGTTCAGGGCGCAATAATTGCTTATGGGAAGCGTATCGAGAACAGTACCGTTTCCGGTAATATCTTTCCATCCCGGGGAACTGTATACGCCGTCGATATTGATACGGTACTCCCACCAGGACTGATTTCCATATAGTGTCATGTAAGCATAATAATAAAAGGAATTATTGCCGAACATGTTCTGGAGCAACGAAAACCGGATAATATTACTGGAAATGGATGGTGGATCCTGAAAAATATACATACTGTTTTGCTGATAATTCGCTTCCGCTTCCGCTACAGTTCCCGAGACGAAAGGCATGGAATAACCGCATCCGTCCGTAACACGGAAAATATAATCGCCTGCGCTAAGGTTATCGATCGTATAATAATCCCGGAAATCATACCGGTTATCGGCATTTCCGTTATATTGCCTTGTTGAAAACGTATCTCTCCGGTAAAGGGCGCCGTCTTTCATAATCTCGATGATATATGGAAAAGTACCCTGCTCAATCCTTAACTGGATCTTTCCGCTTGGCTGGCAGGGAAAACTGGGTATGGAACCATATATATGACCCGGTGAGAAATTACCCTGCACCAGTCCCACATCCGGATAGTTATAAGAAGAATTTACCACAATGTTAGAGAGATTTTGTGATACAGCCGTAGTATTACAATACGCGTCCACAACAACCTCGTATGTTCCGGCATTCAATGACCCGAAGACATTGTTAGTCTGAGGCCCGATGTTGGATCCGCTGGAATTATATAAGGTATACCTGAAATCAGATAAGTTTTTACCCTCGGTATCATTGAGGTTGACTGTAATTTGCCCGTTTCCCGGACATGTTTCTTCAGACACGCTGGTCGTGATGGTGAAATCACAATCCTGACCGTGTAATTTGACCATAGGTAATAGAATTAATATACCCAGGAAGAAAATAAAGAATTTAGAGAATAGCTTTTTTTTCATTTATTTTTGAAATAATATAATAATTTGTTTATTTTTCAATATTTCGAATTTTTGATGCCATAATAAACGGGATGCTTCATATTCCCCAATGGTGAGATTTGCTAGATAAATGAGGTTTTCATTATTTAATCAATTATTTAGATAATGATAATATTTAATAATACAAAAATACATTTTTTTGTATTATTGTTCATTTATTAATGAATTTTGGTTAAATAAAATAATTAACAAAAAATGATTATTATCCTAAATGCTTTATCCAAAGATGTTTAATTAGTTAGATAGAGATTAAGTGTTGATAAATATATTAGGAAACTTAAATTTCTAAATGAAAGGAATTGATAAAATATAATATAAAATCAATATTCCCATTTACTTAAAAAACTGTTCCGGAATCTAATGGAGTTAATGCTGGCTTCGACAAGCTCATCCACCGAATATACCGTCGATCCCAACGGCTGACTAACCTATAATCATCCTGAACGCAGAGAGGAATGTGTAATATGGATACATTAGATTCTTCGCTTCGCTTAGAATGTCAATTCCCTGAAATATTATTGTCCTAATATCTACATTATTAATGTTATCCTGACGCAGTGAAGGATCTGGAGCATGGATGTATAAGATTCTTCGCTTCGCTCAGAATGACAGGAAATGAGATGGATTAGCGTATTATTTCAAAGATCCCGTCATGATCAAATCATAAACTTAATCCCGGCATAAACGGAACGCGGTAAAGACGGACCGTAAATATATCCGGCATCCCTGTTTTCACCCTGATCAAAGTCTTTTTGATAACTATTAAATATATTTTTAATTCCGATATTTAATTGCAGGGAAACGTTTTCTTTCAAATTAAAATCATAGGCGACTTTAAATCCGAGGTCGAAGAACGGTTGAGTGACTACTTCCGTATCCGCATCGATAAAACCCTGATAGTGTTGTACAAGCATACTTCCGGTATATGTCCCGGATAAAGATAATTCCAGGGCCTTTACCGGAGAATAGAAAGCGGTAATATACCCGTACGTGGAAGGCGAACGGAACATTTTTCTTTGGGGAGCCACGTTTTCGCTCCATTGTTCCGGTTCCTTATAGCGGCTTATCTGCGCCGTGAATCCGAGGTTGATCTGAAAACTCCGTAATGGTATGATGTTGGCTTCGATATTTAAACCGCTAACCATAGCACCCGATCCGTTACGCCGTTCCAAAAGTAAATTTCCCGCGTCATCCCGTCCGGATTCTTCCAGGATAAATACATTTAAAAGATTGGTGTAGAAACCTTCCAGAAGGAAAAGAAAACCGGACTTGCCGAAGTTTTTGCTGAATTCGGCAGACAGATTCAGACTGTGTGATTTTTCAGGTTTGAGGTTGGGATCAATGTGAATAAGGGAAACCGCGCCGCCCACCGCGTTAATGTGAAGGTCTTCGTCAAACGCCTGCGGTCCCCGGTATCCGCTGGCGTAGCCGGCTCTGAGGTTAAGCCATGACACAGGAGCGTAGCGGGCACTCAACCTTGGATTAACGATGGGATTTTTGATCATGTTGTGTTTATCCATTCTGGCCCCTATCAATAAAGTCGCTTTTTTGTTACTCCATTCATTTTGCGCATATAGGGAGATGATATCTACTTTCTGGTCTAATTCTCTTCCATAGCCCAGCATCCGGTCATGAAGCCTGTTGTATGAATATTCGCTGCCGGCGATAAAAGTAGCCGGCATGAACCACAATTTTTTCATTCTCAGTGTGTATTGAATTCCGCCAACCACAGACATATCACGGGTATTCCCGTAGGCATCGGGATCTTTACCGGCGCCGTAATAACTCTCACGTTTAACATGTTGCAGGGAAGCGTATAGTTGTAAGGCATGCTTATTTTCTTTAAAGAAAATATCGTATTTCAATCCTCCGGAATGGATATTGTGGTTTAACTGCTCGGCGATATCCGCTTCATGCGGAGGCCTTTCAAAAAGATTCCCGCCTCTTCTGAATTCATCAATTGTGTGATACTCCAGCGTAAGTTTACTGGTGTGACCAATCCTGTAAAATCCCCTTAATCCGATACTCTTGCTGTTTAACTTCGGAATTTCGGAAAAACCGTCTTTATCATAATCGAACGGACTTCTTTGCCGTGCGGCGGCGAAAAGTGTCATCCCGGCTTTATTATTGTTAGATACCAGGGAAGCATTTAAATTAGTATTGATATCAGGCGTTTTTCCATAAATCAGGGTGGAGGTATTGCTCACGGTAAGCGAATTGGCGGTGGGTTCCCGGGTGATGATATTGACCGTTCCGCCTACCGCGCTCGCACCGAAAAGAGCGGAAGCTCCGCCTCTTACGATTTCCACACGTTCCACCATATTGACCGGGATGTGCTCAAGACCGTATACGCCGGCCAAAGCACTGTTAATAGCGCGGCTGTCCATCAGGATCTGGGTATAAGGTCCGTCGAGTCCGTTGATCCGCAACTGTGAAAATCCGCAGTTCTGGCAATTATTCTCCACCCGTAATCCCGGTTGAAAATTAAGCCCTTCGGCCAAACAGACCGAGCTGGTGCTTTCAAAAGTTTTGGGCGTGATAACATTCACAATACTAACCGCTTCTTTACGGTTCGTCTCATTTTTATTGGCCGATACGACAATATGGTCGAGCAAGATCGCATCCTCCTCGAGTTCGAAGTTAATCTCAATTGTTTTTCCTTTTTCAATCAATATCTCTTTTTCCTGGGTTTTATATCCCACCGACATGGCAACCAGGGTGTAATGCCCCAGAGGAAGATTTTTCATACCGTAATGTCCGGAAGCATCCGATACGGTTCCCAACGAAGTTCCCTTGATGCCGATGGTGACATAAGATAGATGTTCCTGAGTCTGACTGTCTAATATATGCCCGATGATATTGGCATCCGTGTGATGCTGGGCGAAAATTTTTCCGATTGTTATAATGGAAATGGTTAATATGATGATGATTTTTTTCATGTTTCTGTTTTTTATAAATGATATAATTTCCGTATTGCCAATCTTTTATATGTATAATTGGCAAATTCGATTTTTCCGTTGCGAAGCAAACCGAAGAAAAAAATTCATACACCTGGCCGTATTCTCCGTTTCCGGAGGACTCTACCGGGCAAAATGAATTATAGATGGATAACAGAAACAGCGGGAGGACCCCTCAGGTATAAAACATGCCGGATACCGTTTGAAAAGGAAAAACTAAGTGAAGGTATACGGTATTTTATTAACGGAAGTAATATGTTTAGCAAAAAAGTCCCGAAAAATATCAAAACGAGATTCACTGTGGTGATTTCCATCAACTGGAATTCGAAAAGCGAATGTGTATGCTCTTTTTCGGATTTCTGGAAAGGATGCGTATGGATGATCAATGCCCCACGGACCTGGTGAGGATGTGTAAAATAAATGGTAAGGGATTGATAGGCTATAAATAGAGAAAGAAAAGCGTAGGCTATAATACGAAGAGCTTTTCTGTTAAATTTCATAGGCTATATTTTCGGGTGCAAATATAACCATTTTACCTTTAATATGATTTTTTATGGACTTCCGGTTGTCGGAAAAGATTGGAAATATGTAAAAATAAAAAGGTACGTATTTGGGTATAAAATTATCCAAACCGTACCTTTCCCGGAGATTATAGAAATTAGTTATTCATAGTCTAAAATAGGTTCAATAATACTTTGATCTTTTTCAGCCCTTACCATAAAGTCGCTGCTTACCGGATAAGCGTCCAAAAGCCTGTCCGGAATCGGTTGCAAAAAGAAATTGATCTCTTTTTCGCTTAATTCCGCATTCAACCATCCTTCTTCATAATCTTTTTTCAGGATCACCGGCATACGGTAGGGGTAATTTCCGCCATTATTAATGAAAGACGTCAGGTAGTTTGAAGTTGTGGTGATCACGGAAAACGTTTGTTTGGTTTCACCTGTTTCCGCGCAGGTCCACTCGTCATAAATACCGGCTATCGAAAAAATATCCTGGGTATTTTCATAAATAAAATAAGCGGTGGTCGTATTATTATAATTGTAATGGAATTCAAAATACCCGGTAGAGGGGATAAGGCACCTTCTCCGTATTATCGGTTCTTTAGTAGCCTCTTCGTGGAAAATCGTTTCCGCGGGAACATTAACGGTGGTATTCCGCAATTTATTGGCTTCATCTTCATCGGGAGTCCAGTAAGGAATAAGGCCCCAGTTAAATACTTGTATTTCCGAATCTGCCGTAATAATAGGGAATTCAGGAAAAGAAAGAGCATTTACATGATATTTCTCTTCAATGCTATCTTTCCACCTTTCAACAATGCTAATGTCTTTTTTATAGCGTGAAGCTAAATCTTGAGCCTTCCTGCTCATACTGTTATGAAAACACATACTTGTAATAAATTAATTGTTATTATTTTTGATAATTTTATGATAGTAACAAAAATAATGCCTTAGTTGTTTAATAACAGTGTTTTATTTTGATTTTTGTCTTATATTTTTATATTTTTCAAAAAAAAATTGATAATTGACCAAAATCAAAATAAGATCGGAAGAGCACACGTCTGAACTCCAGT
>CALECM010000061.1 GCA_937949745.1 uncultured Bacteroidales bacterium
AAATTGATCATACTTTCAATCAGATAACTTTCAGCGATAATATCAGTCATTTTCTCCACCGGGATCAATTGGGCGGGTTTCTTCTGCAATTGCTTTTTATTGCAGCAAACCAGAAGGGAGAGCGCTAAAAGAATAATGAGGAAGACTTTGGTTTTCATAATGCAAAAATACTTTTTTTTCGTAAATTTGCGCTTCAAAATAAAAAGAGAAACCTTATGGAAATCCAGGCTAAATATAATCCCAGGGAAATAGAAGATAAATGGTACCGGTATTGGAATGAAAAGGGATTGTTTTCTTCTGTTCCCAACGATAAGAAATCCTATACCATCGTGATCCCTCCGCCTAACGTGACCGGAGTGCTGCACATGGGACATATGCTTAATAATACGATCCAGGATGTCTTGATCAGGCGGGCAAGAATGACCGGTTTCAACGCGCTTTGGGTGCCGGGTACCGACCATGCCTCTATCGCTACCGAAGCTAAAGTGGTGAATTACCTGAAAGAAAAAGGGATCGAAAAAAGGGACCTGACACGGGACGAATTTCTGGAGTATGCATGGGAATGGAAAGAGAAACACGGTGGGATCATCCTGCAGCAATTAAAAAAACTGGGTGCTTCGTGCGACTGGAACCGTACTAAATTTACCATGGATCCGGATATGTCCGAATCCGTCATCGATGTATTTATCGACCTTTACCGGAAAGATAAGATTTACAGGGGAGTAAGGATGGTGAACTGGGATCCACAGGCTTTAACCGCTGTTTCCGATGAAGAGGTAATGTACCGGGAAGTGAATTCCCATCTCTATTATGTCCGTTACGCGATTGAAGGAACGGATGATTTTATTACCATCGCCACGACCCGTCCGGAAACCATCCTCGGCGATTCGGCCGTATGCGTTAATCCGGAAGATGACCGCTATCGTCACCTGCATGGGAAAAAGGCCGTAGTTCCGCTTGTAAACCGTGTGGTTCCTATTATTTTTGATGATTACGTTGATAAAGATTTCGGCACGGGTGCTCTGAAAGTAACGCCCGCCCATGATATCAATGATTACAATCTAGGTATAAAATATAAACTGGAAGTCATCAATATTTTCAATGATGACGGTACCCTGAATGACCACGCCCGTTTTCTGGTAGGTATGGACCGTTTTGCAGCCCGGAAAGCCATTATCCCGTTATTGGAACAGGCCGGTAGTCTGGTTAAAACAGAAGATTACGTTAACAAGGTGGGTTATTCCGAAAGGACTAATGCGGTAATAGAACCGAAACTCTCCCTGCAATGGTTCTGTAAAATGGATGCTATGGCTGAGCCGGCATTGAAAGTCGTGATGGATAATGTCTTAAGGTTTTTTCCGGCCAAATTTAAAAATACTTATGCCCATTGGATGACCAATATTAAGGATTGGTGTATCAGCCGGCAATTGTGGTGGGGACACCGGATTCCGGCTTACTATCTTCCCAATCAGGAATTCATAGTGGCCAAATCCAAGGAGGATGCTTTCACCATCGCCTGTGAAAAATATCCGGAACTGAACCTTTCTCCGGAAGATCTCAAACAGGATGAGGATGTATTGGACACATGGTTTTCTTCCTGGTTGTGGCCTTTGTCGCTGTTTGACGGTATCAGGAATCCTGATAATGAGGAATTGAATTATTATTATCCGACGGCCGTACTGGTTACGGCGCCTGAAATTATCTTTTTCTGGGTAGCACGAATGATCATGGCCGGGTTGGAATGGAAAAAGGATATTCCTTTCCGGGATGTTTATTTTACCGGTATCGTAAGAGACAAGTTACGCCGTAAGATGTCTAAATCCCTGGGTAATTCTCCGGATCCGCTTGACCTCATCGCCCAATACGGGGCTGATGGTGTACGTTTCGGGATGTTGCTCAGTTCGCCTGCCGGGAACGACCTGTTATTCGATGAAAGTTTTTGTGAACAGGGAAGGAATTTCAGTAATAAGATCTGGAACGCGTTCCGTTTGGTAAAAGGTTGGGAGGTTGATCCGGAAGGGAATCAGCCGGAACATACCAGGGTAGCGATCCACTGGATCACAGAAAGAATCAACCAGGCTTGCGCCGAAATCCAGGATGATTTTGAGAAATACCGTCTTTCCGAAGCGCAAATGGCTCTTTATAAATTGATATGGGATGATTTCTGTTCCTGCTTCCTGGAAATTGTGAAACCTCCTTATCAAAAACCTATCGATGAGAAAAGTTACAGGCAAATTATCGATATCTTCGAAAAGCTTATGGTTTGCCTCCATCCGTTTATGCCGTTTATCACGGAAGAAATATGGCACGATCTAAAGGAAAGGACCGGTGACGAGTCGATCATGATTACGGAGATGCCGGCTTTCGATCAGCATTTTGACACGCTCTATTTAGACAGATTCTCCAATACTCAAAAAATAGTGGAAGATATCCGCAGGATCAGGGCGCAAAAAAATATACCTCAAAAGGAACCTCTTGACCTGTATGTTCTTAAATCCCGGGAAAATGCGGACCAGGAAATGGATACCGTCATCATCAAACTCTGTAACCTGAACTCCGTGGAATACATCCGGGAAAAACCGGCGGATTCCCTTTCTTTTATCCAGCAAAATACAGAATACTTTATTCCGTATTCCGAAAATATCGATCCGGAGGAAGAATTGCTGAAACTCGAAGCCGATCTGGTATATGCGGAGAAGTTCCTTAACAGTGTATTACAGAAGCTGTCCAATGAAAAATTCGTTAACGGTGCGCCGGAAAAGGTAGTAGCCGTCGAACGTAAAAAACAGGCTGATGCTGAAGAAAAGATCCGGATACTGAAAGAAAAAATAGCCAATTTAAAATAGTTATCACATGCATCACGCTTTTAGGTTCGTATTATTGCTTGCACTGGGTATTGTCCCGATCTATTTCATGGAAATAGATGATAAATTCGCTATTATGATCGGATGGATTATCGGGGCTACACTTGCTTATATTATCGGTAATTATGTACTTAAAAGGATGCAAAAAAAGAATCTGGAAAAACGTGATGAATAATGATTTCAGGAGAATAACCATATCCCGG
>CALECM010000062.1 GCA_937949745.1 uncultured Bacteroidales bacterium
TTATATTTATCGTGGTGGCACTTGCGCGTCCGCAATCGGCATTCCGTCAGCATCAGGTCCAGGTGGAAGGAGTGGATATCGTGCTGGCATTGGATGTATCGGGAAGTATGCAGGCTATGGATTTCAGGCCTAACCGTCTGGGTGTAACCAAAAAAGTTGCGGCTGAATTTATACAGGGCCGACCTACTGACCGTATCGGTTTGGTAATTTATGCCGGCGAAGCCTATACCCAATGTCCTGTAACCACTGATCATAACACTCTTCTGGGATTGCTGGAAAAAGTAAAGTTCGATATGATCGAAGACGGAACAGCTATCGGGGACGGACTGGGGACGGCCATTAACCGTTTACGTGACAGCGATGCCAAAAGTAAAGTGATTATCCTTTTATCCGACGGAGTTAATAATATGGGTTACATGGACCCTTATTCAGCCGCGGAAATAGCCCGTAACCTCGGAATTAAGGTCTATACGATCGGTTGCGGTAGCAACGGGCAGGCACCGTTCCCGGGACCTTTCGGTCCGGTATACATGAATACGGAAATTGATGAACCGTTAATGAAAACCATGGCCCGGGAAACGGGCGGCCAATATTTCCGCGCGACCAATGCTGCAAAATTAAAGGAGATATATGATGAAATAGACCAGATGGAAAAGACCATTATCAATGAAACTACTTTTGAAAATAAGGCCGATGAATTTAAGCCGTTTCTGAAGATAGCGTTATTTTTCTTTTTATTGTTTCTGGTGAGCAGGTATTTTATATTCAGGATCAATCCTTAGGAATTATTAAAAAAGTTTTTAGATAAATCCGATATAGCATGTTTAGATTTGAAAATGAAAACTACTTATATGGTTTACTGATCATAGGGATCTTGATTATCCTTTATGTTATTTTAAATATCAGAGATAAAAAACGTCTTTCCCGATATGGTGAGCCGGGTATTTTGTCGAAGCTGATGTCTTCCCGGTCTAAAAGTATGAAAAACCTGAAATTCTCTTTGCTGATGACCTGCCTTGCTTTTTTTATAGTGGCGCTGGCGAATCCGCAGGTAGGGAGTACGCTTGAAAAAGGTACCCGGAAAGGAGTGGATATCATGGTTTGTATGGATGTGTCCAATAGTATGCTGGCGGAAGATATACAACCGAACCGGTTGGAAGCTTCAAAAATGGCGATGTCAAACTTTGTGGACCGTTTACAGGGTGATAGAATCGGATTGGTGGTTTTTGCCGGTACCTCCTTCGTGCAATTACCGATCACGAGTGATTATGCTGCGGCCAAGATGTTCATTAATTCCGTAAATACCGGTATGATCAACGTACAGGGGACCGATATCGCCTCCGCCCTTGACCTGGCGGCCGTATCCATGCTTCCGGAGAAAACAGACGAGAATAATTCCACACTCAGCGACCTGACTTCAAAAGTGATCATTGTCGTATCCGATGGGGAAGATCATTTTCAGGAAGCAACTCAAATGGCATCCAAAGTAAATAGAAAAGGAATTCTGGTCCATACCATCGGTATCGGTTCTTCCAGAGGAGAGCCTATTCCCATAAGAAACCGGAACGGAACGGTCACTTATAAGAAAGATAAAGATGGAAATACGGTAATGACCCGTCTCAACGAAACTTCTCTGCGGGATATCGCATCTGCCGGAAAAGGCGTATACATACATGCCAATAATGCCAACATGGGTTTTGAAGCGATTACGGATGAAATTAATAAAATGTATAAATCTGATATAGAGGAAGTAACTTTTTCCCGCTATGAGAGCCGTTTTCAAATTCCTTTGGCCATCGGATTGATATTACTGGTGATAGAATCTTTTTTATTTTCGGTAAAGCCAAAATGGATTAAAAGACTTATGGAAAATACGAATGTTACGGCAAAAATCTCTTTATTCATTTTAATATTTTCAGCAGGCGGTTATACCCTGGAAGCACAAACTAACAACGAATTGAAAGCGATACGGCAGGGGAATAAGGAATTCAACGAGGCCGAAAAATTGAGGAGAGATGCCATGGACCTGATGGAAAGCGGAAAACAGCTCGATCAGGGAGAAGCTCAGAATAAGTTAAAAGAGGCTTCTTCAAAATATCAGCAGGCGGAAGTGGATTACCGGAAATCCATGGAAACCAACAAGAACTATGATAAAGGAAATTATAATCTGGGTGCTTCTTTATACAGGCAGGAAAAATATGAAGATGCCGCCGGGATTTTCAGGAATATTGCCGAAAATCAGTCCATAGACCCCAAACTCCGTTCCCAATCATACCATAATTTGGGGAATTCACTAATGAAACAGGAGAAATATCAGGAGAGTATCGAAGCGTACAAGCATGCGCTCAAGTTAAACCCTTCCGATATGGATACCAAATATAACCTGGAATACGCCAGGAAAAAACTGATCCAACAACAAAACCAACAGCGGCAACAGCAGAAAAACCCGGACAACCAACAACAAGAACAGAAAAATCAGAAGGGTAAGCAACAAAGTCAGGAGCAATCGGGGGGAGACGGACAAAATAGACGGAATCAGCAGCCATCCCATCCGCAACAGCAGGATTCACCTGACCAGCAACAGCAGGAAAAAGATGCCGCCGGCCAACAGCAACGAAATTCCGATAAAAGGCAATTAGACGCTTTACAACAGAATGAGCGGAAAACCCAGGAAAAGATCCAACGGCGGGAAATGCAGTCGGGCAAAAAAGTGAAACAGGACAAAGACTGGTAAACTTATAATTTCAGGATCTTCCTGCTACCTTTTAATTGACCGTTCCTGATGATGTTTAATATATATGTTCCTGAAGATAGGTCCGCAATATTAAGGTATATTTTATCATTTATACTTTTCGCATATTTAACCTTTTTACCATTCATATCCGTTAACTCCACTTCTATAGGATCTATCCCGGCAACAGGAGAATGGATTTGAATAAAAGTAGTAGCGGGATTCGGGAAGACGGAATATTCGTTTTCCGGATCTGTTTCGGTTACCGATATGGAAGAGTTTATCTGTAAAGAGGATGTGGAGGATAACCCGCATTCATTAGCCGCGAGTACCGTTAAAGTGCCAGATCCCCTCGATGTTATATGTAAAGTAATGGCGGATGAACCATTATCGGAAATGGTCCATCCGGGATTCGAGATACTCCATTGGAATCCTTCCGCATAAAGGGTTCTGCCTATCGAATAATGGTAATGACCTTCGGTATTCACGATGGTCGGACCGGAAATTTCTTCCTGTAAAACCGGTTTGGGTTTTACCGTTAAAGTGAGTATCACAATACTGTCACAGCCACTGGTAGTGAGTAATTCTTTGGTATGCCGGAATATTCCGGCGGAATCCTGGACAGGTAAAGAAAAGCCGTACCCGGTATAAGGAAGATTCTGGCAGATATCATCTTCCAGTTCAATATGGTAAGAAGGATGAACGGTGATCGTTTCCGAATATACGGAAGAGCATCCGGCACCATTGGTCACGGTTACGGAATAAACTGACGTTTCCTGAGGAGCGATCTTAATGGATGAGGTTTCTTCTCCCGTATTCCATAAATAATCGTAAGGGCCTTCTCCCGCATAAATTATAGAAGTATCGTTCCGGCAGATTGCCAGTAAGCCTTTTATCTCGGTTGAAGGCGCTTCCAACAGGTCGGTGCGGGTCGAAGCGGTATCGCTGCAACCTGCCTCATTGGTCACTGTTACAGAGAATAAAGCCGCTTCGTTAACCCGGATAGTTTCCGTTTCTTCTCCGGTATTCCAGCTATAACGGATACCCCCGGAAGCGATAAGAGTGGACGAGGTGCCGTCGCAGAAAATAGTGTTTCCTGTTATAGATGCGACAGGAAGGGAATTCATGGTTATTTCCCTGGATTCGACGACGGAACATCCGTTTTCGTTGGTTACCGTTACGGTATAAGTGCCGGGATTAGTTACCATAATATCGGCTTCCCGGATGCCCGTATTCCAGAGATACCGGTTTTCACTTCCGCTTTCGGCTGTAAGAAGAGTGGAATCTCCCTGGCAAAATGCCGCATTTCCGGAAATGATAACCAAAGGTTTTTCCAGAATGGTGAGTGAACGGCTTTCTGTTGAAGAACAACCGTTATCATCGGTTACGGTCACAGTATAAATACCACCGAGGGAAATTTCGATACCGGATGTCCGTTCTCCTGTACTCCACAAATAATGTGTGCCTCCGGAAGCATTCCACAACGTAGTCAATCCGTCGCACAACTCAGTCTCTCCTTCTATGGATGCGATGGGTGGCGTGAGTGTTATGACTTGTATGGAATTGGATGATGAGCATCCGAAGCTGTTGCTTACCGTTACGGTGTATGTTCCCGGCTGATCTACGACAATATCTTTCGTTGTACTACCGGTCGACCATACTACGGAAGCAGCATCGACAGCCGATAAAGTGATGTTTTTCCCCTCGCAAAAGGAAGTGGGGCCCGTGATCGTGAAGGAAGGTCCGGGTGGATGAATAGTGACGGTTACGGAAGCGGAAGCACTGCATCCGTTACTCCCTGTTGCCGTTACGGTATATGTATTGTATCCGTTAGTCGGAAATACGATATTTTCTGCAGATGTTTTCCCATCCGACCACGTATAACCGGATCCACCATGAGCTGTGAGCGTGGTGCCGAAGCCCGGACAAACCGATAAATCTCCGGTAATGTTTACGGGTGGTTTCGGTTTTACAACCAGTGTTTTATATGCCGTTGACCTGCAGTCGTTATCGTTGGTCACGGTTACGGAATAGACATTCGCCTCAGAGACAGGGATATAAGATGTTATGGATTCCGTATTCCACAAATAAGATAAATCCTCATTACCACTTGCATAAAAGGTTGTCTGCTCCCCTTCGCAGATAGTATCTTGTCCGATAATCTCGACATAGGGCAGGGGGTTAACCCTGACATTAACGGAGGTACTCTCACCACATCCGAAATCATTAAAGGCAGTTACGGAATATTCTCCGTCCTGCATAACGATGATAGAAGCCGTTTGTTCTCCGGTAGACCATATAAAAAAAGAACCTCCGGAAGCGGTAAGTTCGGTCTGTTGGCCTTCACAGATAACGGTATTTCCCGTTACCGCCAGATCCGGGAGAGGATTGATGGTTGTGGTGATATTAGCGGAAGAGTAGCAACCTTCATCCGTATATACGCTTACCGAATATTCTTGCGCTTCCGTAACTTCTATCTCACGGTTTTGCTGACCTGTATTCCAGAGATACCGTGCACCCCGGCTTGCCGTGAGTTCTGTTTTCCCGCCTTCACATATACCCGGATCACCGCTAATGTAGACTTCCGGCGAAAGATTCACTTCCACCGTTACGGATTCCATATTTTCACAACCATTGACATCCTTAACGTAAACACTGTATGTGGTAGTATTTTCAGGGTAAACCGTGATAAAAGGATGGTTTTGCCCGGATGACCATAAGTAAGAGTTTCCTCCGGAAGCTGTTAAGGTAACGGATTCCCCTTTGCATATTTCCCGTTTTCCCTCAATCAAAATTACCGGCAGAGAATTTACCACCACCGTAGCCTCCTTCGTTGTATGGCAACCGTTAGAGCCGGTGACGGTCACCGTATAGGTTCCCATTGTCTCTACCCGTAAGTAGGGACTCGTTTCACCCGTGTTCCATAGATACGTATTACCTCCCGATGCTTTCAGTATTGTCTGCTCTCCTTCACATAATGTGGGAAAGTCATCAATAACGGCAGTCGGTAAGGGTAAAGTATTCACTATAGCGGTTGTCGAATTTTTACATCCCTGCTCATCTATCACGGTAACCGTATAGCTTCCGGGTGTATTTACTGTGATCGTATTACTTGTAGAACCCTGGTTCCATTGATAGGTATAATTTCCTTGGGTCGCTGTTAATATGGTGGATTCATCGGCACAAAAAGTACGGTTTCCCAGAATGTTGATGACCGGGGCAGGAAGCATTACCACTTCTGCCGAGGTTTCTGCATGGCATCCATGATCCGTGACGGTAACCTGGTAAATACCTCCTTCCCTTATAACAATAGCCCTGTCGGATTTACCGTTACTCCATTCATATCCGGTACCACCGGAAGCCAACAGTGTGGTGGATTCGCCTTCACAAAAAGAAAGTTTTCCCGTAATTCGTGGTATAATTTCGGTAACGGTCACTGTTGCCGAAACAGATTTACTGCATCCGTAAGTATCCGAAACCGTGACACGGTATGTTCCCGATTCTGTTACTTTAATAGCTGGAGTTTCTGCATTCGTGTTCCATCGGTAATAGCTCCCGCCGGAAGCTGTTAATTGCGACTCCTCTCCTTTGCAGATAGAAGTATTTCCGTTTATTTCGGCATGAAGGACAGGGTAATGGGTAACGATTATGCTCGCATCCGCTTTACACCCTAAGTCATTTGTGGCGGTTACGCCATATTCTCCCGTTTCGTAAACAAGAAGAGTGTCTTTGGAAGAATTATCATTCCACCGGTAGGTATAATCTCCGATCCCTTCCGCGATAAGATAGGTTTTCCCGTCTTCGCATATCCGGTTATTTCCTTTAATATTCAACTGAGGAGCCGGATCAACGTTTACGGTAACCGAAATGTTCTTGGTACAGCCGTCATGTTCCACCGTAGCAGTATAAATACCACTTTCCTTAACCAGTATCCGGTTACCTGTAATGCCGTTGTTCCATGAGTAATGACTCCCGCCCTGTACGGTAAGTACGGAAGAATCACCTTCACAGAAAGTAAGTCTTCCGGTAATTGCAGGAGAAAAACGCTTCATCGTTACACGTACGAATGTATCGATACGGCAGCCGTTAAGATCCGTAGCGGTCACGCTGTATAATCCTTCATTACTTACCGTGATTACAGGTGAATTTTCACCGGTGCTCCACTGGTAACCGATACCGCCGGAAGCAGCCAGCCCGGTAGTTTCTCCTTCACAAATATCCAAATTTCCCTGGACAACACATGGCACAGGATCGATCGTGCCGACGGTGATATTGGCTGTTGCGCTACAACCCGCTTCGTTGGTCGCGATTACGGTATGGGATCCGGTTTGGTACACTTTTAAAGAGGTATCCTGGATTTCATTATCCCATAGGAAATTACAGCCGGTTCCTTTCGCGATTAGCGTTGTTGATTCTCCGCGACAGAACCACCGGTCGCCTGTTACGGTAAATACGGGTTTTGGTATTACCGTCACCAGGGCTGTGGCAGAAACCGTACATCCTTCCGTGTTAGACACGGTCACCGTATATTGTCCGGATTGGCTTACGGTGATCGCCGGAGTTGTGGCGTTGGTATTCCACTGATAAGCGGATCCTCCGGAAGCGCGCAATTCAGTACTGTTACCTTCGCAGAATGACAGCTCCCCGTCGATATGCGGAATAGGTGCGTTTTTCATGTTTACGATCACGGAAGTTTTGCCGGAACAGCCATGTTCATCCGAAGCAGTGACAGTATATCTTCCCTGCCGGGTTATCCTGATCATATTTCCTGTTTCTCCGGTAGACCATAAATAATCAGTGCCTCCATCCGCCGTTAGCGTAGCCGTATCTCCCTGGCATAAATATAGATTTCCGGATGTGATGGCCGGGTTTCCAAAGATGATCGGTTCGGGAAGTTCCTTAACCTCTATCCTGATGGTTTTGCTGCCGGTACAATTATCGGCTGTGCGAACGATCACATGATAGGTGGAACTCACCAACGGTGAAAATAAAGCTGTCTCTGAAATCTGGCCGTCACTCCATTCGTACTGATTACCGCCAGTTGCCGTTAATTGGACTGCTTCCCCTTTACAGATCACGGTATTCCCCCCGATCGTAATTTCAGGAAGCGTTTTTACGGTAGTTTGTAATGTTGCTTTACATTCATGGATGTTGGTCGCAGTTACCGAATAAACAGTAGTTACGCGGGGTTCTATAGTTATGGCCGGAGAGCTTGAATTAGTTGACCAGATAAAGGAGCTTAGGGGCGCCGTATCCTGAACCTGAAGCGTTGTATTCTCCCCGATACAAATACGTTTATTCCCCGTAATGGTCAAATCCGGCGCCGGCAAATACTTTACTTCTACGGTATTTATGCTAAAACAGTTGGGGTTATTGCTTACGGTTACATAATAGCTTCCGCTTTCCGTAATGCTTATGTCGGCGGTTTCCTCCAGGGTGCTCCAGTGATAAAATGTTCCGCCGTACGCTGATAAATGAGCCGTATCTCCCGGGCATATATTTACATTACCGGTAATGCCGGTTTCCAGTCTGCTGGTAATTTCAAACGGATCGGACAAATTTTCACATCCGTTTTCATCAAGGCATGTCACGTGGTAAGAACCGGCAGTCCGTACCGTTATTTTTCCGGTAGTTTCTCCCGTACTCCACTGATGACTAACGTATTGGTCATGGAGGACCGAAAGTACCGAAGTATCACTGATACAAAGATCCGTATCTCCCGTAATCACAGGTTTTTCCTGGTTGAATAACCTGAGGGTAAGGTTAACGGTATATTGGCATTCTCCGGAAGGTGTAAATGTTATCGTGTAATTTCCCGGTGCCGTGATGATGCTGTCTCCATATTGATAAGGCAGATTCTCACGGCAAATGGTAACCGTATCATATCGGGAAAGTAAATTCAATGTCAGGATAATGACGCTGTCACAACCCTCTGTCGTATGATGATTTATGAAGTAAGTTCCGGGATTTTCGAATATGCTGTCTCCGAATGAATAAGGAAAATCACAGGCATCCAGCGAAACGGATTGATCCTCTTCTACTTCCGGGTAAACACGAAAATGTAAACGAACGATACTGTCACAAAAACGGGAATTGAAAGATACTTCGTAATCTCCGGCGCGATTAAAAATACTGTCTCCGTAATAGAGGGGAAGTTCTTTGGTGCAAAGTTTTATGGTATCCCGGTAAATTACGGGAATGCTATGGATATGCAAATTAATGATGCTGTCACAGTCGGAATCTCTTTTCAATAAGATTTGATGGTCTCCGTTTTCGGCAAATAGAGTATCGCCGTAAATTACCGGGAAATCACTCTCACAGACAAGCAACGTATCATAATATAAAGATAAAGGAACGACATTCAAATGTAATGCTTGCGTCGTATCGCATGCTTCACCGTCATTCAAAATAAAATGGTAAGTTCCTCTTTCCGCCAGTAAACTATCCCGATAAAGATAAGGTAATTCATTTTCACAGATTGTCAGGTTTACGGTATCCTGTATCGTCCTTAATTTTAATTGTACAATTATGATACTGTCGCAATATTCGGTTCCAGTGTAAGTAAGTAGATAAGTTCCTGTATCTGCAAGAAGAGTGTCCGAATACAGATAAGGTAATTGATCTTTGCAAATTCCAATCTCTTCCGTTTCCCTGTAATCCTGTTTGATGATAATATGGTTTTCTACCAGAGATCCGCATGATTCCGGTTCTGTTTCATATTCCAGCACAATAGTATTTTCCGTAAATGTCGAATCCCATTGGGAAGAATAATAGCTGTAGCAGGTTTCCGTAATCGTGGCGGTCGGCTTGCCGAATAAGACGATGGTTTGTTTGTCTTCAGAAAGGTAAGGGAATAAGCTATCTGGAATATTAAAACTGAACTCCTCCAGGTCACGGATATCTAATTGCGGACGGGATGTATTCCCGCGGATTAAAACGGTACAGCTTTCAGGATCATCTACCTCTACGGTTATTTTGGGAATTTCCCGGGATAAACGTTCAATATGGATAAAGTTATTTTTTTTGAGGTAAATAGAATTTCCCGACAGGTCCGGTGAACCTGATAATATCAAAGAGCCGCCATTTACCAATATTCCTGTTTGATTATCCGTTATTTTTCCACCGTTAATCGTAGCGGAACTATGGGCATCCAGGTAAAGACCTCCGCCCTCCGTAGCATTATTGGACGTAATATTACCGCTATGGATGGTTAAAGTACCGTTGTTAAAAATACCTCCTCCTTTTAACACGGCTGTATTTCCGGATATTTCTCCGCCGTAAATTTCTGCAATGCCGCTTTTATTATAGATAGCTCCTCCGTCGGCGGTTGAGGTATTGGTTAAAATATTTCCTCCGAACATGGTTAGATTGGCATTCTCCCCGTCATTGAGTATCGCGCCGTAAAGTCCCGTAAAGTTTCGGATCACTGTATTGGCCCGAATGATAAGAGCTCCCAGATTATGGATCAGGCATGAACCGCCCGTGATACCGTTTTGATTTCCGCCGTCGACAATCAATGAGGATAGATCGATATCCGGATTTCCCATCGTGAGGGAAGCATTTTCAAGAACCATGAACACATGATCCATGCCGGTATTTCCGGATACAGTCCGGTTTTCTTCATCCGGGATCAATTCGTAATTTCCCGATTGGATCACAACAGGATTGTCCAGTATAATATTTTCCGTAATCCTGATGGTCATTGTTTCCTGGTTTTCAGTGCTCTCCGCGTAAGCTGCGCCACCCAGCGCTTCTATAAATGAGAGAGCATCCGTAACATTACCGCCCGGTGAATTCTGGGCATATGCCCCCGAATACGGCAAAGTAAGTATGATTCCTGTAATTACGATAACTTTCAAAATAATGAAAGGATATATTTTCTTCATCTATGCTATTTGATAAAAGGATTAATTATTTGTCGCCATCATTGCCGTCCCAGCATACTGAAATTCTTCCATATTATTTTAAAATCGTGGATAGGCTGATAATCATTGACATATAATTGGTTGATTTTCTCGATTAAGGTTTGATCCTGTGTTACCGGATACATATCGGTAGGTTCAAGGATTCCCTGTTTAAATATTCCGTTTTTTCCGTTTCGCGGGTATTGGTAAGCCACCCAGGTTTTGCGGCCGGATAATACTGAAAAAAGGTTACGGATGAAATTTCCTTTTTTCTTAACGAACCAAATATCTATCGGCAATAACAGGACCAGTATGATAGACGATATCATATCAAACAGGCGTTTTTCCCGTTGGCTCCTGCGTTGTGTAAGCGAATTCTTTTGACAGGTAAAAATGTTTTCCGGCGTGGAAATGGCATTGCTTCCGATTATGGTGTTACTATTCTGCTGGGCAATTTTGAATTCGGTCCGGAATTCCTTTAGTTCATCCATAAGATCGATGATCTGTTTGGTGGAAAGGTTTTTGTTGCAAAAGATAATTTCCCGGATGTTAAAAATAGGGATGATCTCTTTTATTTGTCCTATTGATCCCAGAATATTCTCCTGATTTCCGGATATGTCAGCTTTAGGTTCCGTTACGATCCTGCCGATATATTCTATTTTGGTATTAACCATAAGTGTAAGTCCCGTTACCCTTTCGCTTTCTTCCAGATCCCCGACGATAGCAATCCGGTAATGGGATTTACTGCCGATGACGAAGTCTTTAAATTGTAATTTACTAAAGAGATAACGGATCGAGTTGAGCGAAATGATCGTCCACATGGCCCCGAAAATAATAATGGCCCTTGAAAAACGCAGGCTTTCGGGAAGTAAAGCGTAAATGATGAGTATCGCAATGGTTCCCAATAATATTCCTCTATTCGTTTTGGTAAGCTGGACAGGCTTTTTATATCCTCCGCACAAAGCGATGGCGATGATCCATGCTATAATGTAAATGGGAATAATGATGAACCTGTATTCGTCCGGAAAATGGCTGTCGCGTATGGAGAGCACCGTATGTTCCCAATAAACGGAAAGTATCAGCATTCCGGCGTAAATAACTATAAAGTCTATAAGCGGAAGAAAGACCATCATCAGGAAGCGCTTCAGAAAAGATGCCGCTGCCCTTAGCCAGATCGCGATGTTCATGATCCATCCGAAAACCCGTGCATTGGCTTTGGCGAAATGTTTTTTGACAAAGATCTGCATCGCCCGGTAAAATACGAACACATAATTCAGGGACCCTTTTTTGGTACTTTCGCCTTTGTAATGAATAATTTTAGTTTCAGGATAGTAGTAATTCTTATACCCGCTCAGGATGATACGGTAAGAGAGGTCGATATCTTCCCCGTACATAAAATAGTCCTCATCCAGGAAACCGGCTTGATCCAGTACTTTTTTCCGGATCATCATAAAGGCTCCCGATAATACTTCTACGGAATGGATTTTATTGTTATCCAAATAAGTGAGATGGTACGACCCGAATTTTTTCGATTTGGGGAAAAGTTTGGAAAACCCGAAGATTTTATAAAAGGCTACATGGGGAAGGGGTAATCCCCTTTTCGATTCCGGCAGGAATTCTCCCTTTCCGTTGATCATTTTCACGCCTAGGGCACCGGCATCCGGTGTGTTATCCATGAAATCGAGGCATTTCGTAAACGTATCACTTTCCACCAGCGTATCCGGATTCAGCAACAAAACGTATTCTCCGGAAGCTAATTCTAAAGCCTGATTATTGGCCCGGGCAAATCCTACATTTTCTTTATTGGCCATCAGTACCACATCGGGAAATTTTTCACGGAGCATGGCTAAAGATCCGTCCGCGGAATTGTTATCGACCACAAAAATTTCAGCTTCTATATGGCGTGTGGCTTCATAGACGGAATAAAGACATTGTTCAAGGAAATGTTGTACGTTGTAATTGACAATAATGACGCTTAACTTCATGGAAAGATTACTTTTCACTAAAAATAAGCCAGTACGCTTTTCTGTGCGGTAACCTTATCTCCATTCTTAACGGCAACCTCCACATCCAAAGGCAGGAAAACGTCCACTCTTGATCCGAAACGGATGATGCCCATTTCTTCTCCCTGTACAGCTTCCATGCCTTCTTCGATTTTACTGACAATCCTGCGGGCGACAAAGCCTGCGATCTGCCGGAATAATACGATTTCCCGTTCGTTTTTTTTGACTACGACCGTATTATGTTCGTTGTCGGTGGAAGATTTAGGTAAATGGGCCACGAAATATTTTCCGGGATGGTATTTGACATATTCCACTTCTCCGTCGCATGGAAAGAAATTAACATGAACATTATAGATAGACATGAAAATGGATATCTTCAAACGATTATCCTTGAAAAATTCCTCTTCATAACTTTCTTCTACCGCAATCACCGTACCGTCGGCAGGAGAAATCACACCTTTGTCTACTTTGTTGATAACCCGCGCCGGAACCCGGAAGAAACGGATAATGAATAAGGTGAAACACACACATAGGACCGTCACTATAACAGGGACAATATGGTTTTTTCCCGGATAAAAAAGGAATAACAGAGAAATCAGGAGTATGCTGGAAATAGTAACTGACAGGATAGGGACCGAACCTTCTTTATGGATTCTCATAAGACGATATTTGAGCGTGGGACGTTTTTTACTCCTTTACAAAAAGTATATAAGTATTAACCGGGATATTATTATTGTCGCTTGAACGGGTGATGATCCTTCTGGGATAGTCATTTCCGTTATAGTCGTACTGATAATTTTTGGTTACTACCGGTTGGAGATGCCCGTTGATCGTGGTGGTTGTTTTTTCCGTCAATTTATTGTTTCTGGAATAGCCTGAAAGATCTGCGTAAACATAGGGAAGTCCGTAATAGGGATTATTTCCTTCATCGTAAGTCATTTCAGAAGTAATGATGGTGTTAAGGTCGGGAATCGTGGTAATGGTCTTCACAATGTTGAAATTTTCCGTTTCATAGGAAAGCATGGTGATACTTTCCAAAGAAAGGTTTTTGGCACCCGATCCGGCCATGATTTTCAATACATCCCGGTCATCTCCCATAAAAAAAGCATATAAAGAAGACGTGGTAATATCTTCAAGATTATTAAAGAATTCCTGATCATAGTTTTCCGTAATGGAAGCAATCGTATTATCATCCCTGCGGGTAAACGTAACCACTTTTCTCACGGCACCTTCGATCACGTATTCGATTTTATTGACGAACTTATCCTTATAGTCCAGTTTTATCGCTTCCGTAAGTCCGAATTCGTTGATATGGGTAATTCCGGTGACATTTTTATCCTTATCATATTCAAAATTATAATACCGGTTGTTTTTCAGCTCAATTCGTTGCAGCAAGTCTTTTTTATCATAGGTATAAACCTGGTCGGGCAGGTCGACATTGCTACGGAACCAGATCTTGCTGATCCTGTTTTTGGGCTTGTAGGTTTCCTCGTATTTATTACAGGAAGTTCCGGATACGATGATAGCCGGTATTACCACTAAAAAGAATATAAATTTTTTCATATGCTAAGATTGAATTTATCCTGATTATGATGTTACTGCATGCAAAAATACAAAAATAGTTTAAATGTACTTAAAGTGCTCGTTTTTAAATTGAAAATGGAAATTATTATTATTTTTGTAAAGAAGATTAATTTCATCCGGATGAAAAAAAACAAACAAGCTTTGCAGGCTCAATATGATTTTATCATTGAATATTTTCAGGAGCATAATCCCGCAGCCGCTTCCGAGTTACAATTTAAAAATCCTTATCAGCTCCTGGTAGCGGTCGTGCTGTCTGCCCAATGTACCGATAAAAGGGTCAATATGATCACTCCGCCCTTATTTGAAAAATATCCGACTCCTGAAAAGATGGCAATGGCTACTGAAAATGAAATATATGAAATGATCAAATCCGTATCTTATCCCAATAGTAAGGCTAAACATTTGAAAGGTTTATCCCTGAAGCTGGTCTCGGATTACGGCGCTGTAGTACCTCAAACCCAGGAACAATTACTTACCCTGCCCGGTGTTGGCCGGAAGAGTGCGAATGTTGTCTTATCCGTTTGCTTTGACCAGCCTTATATGCCTGTGGATACGCACGTTTTCAGGGTGGCGAACAGGTTGGGCATTGTGAGTAATGCTAAGACACCTTTGGATGTGGAACTCCAGCTGACCGAAAATTTTCCTAAACACCTGATACCGGTTGCCCATCACTGGCTGATCCTGCACGGACGATATATTTGTTTAGCCAGAAAGCCGCAATGTGATAAATGTGGCCTGACTTCCATTTGCGATTACTATCAGTCCGGAAAGAACAAGGTATGAAATAATTATTGAATAAAATAGTACCTGACAAGTAGTAATATTGTCAATATTTATCGACTAGGGTTACTTGCAGGGAAATATCCGTAATGAATGAACAAATCGATATGTTTATTGGATAAGGTTGTATGAAATGCATTGTATAAAATAAATTTGATTTATTTTAATTCGAAAATAGTATTAATCCTTATAAATTAGATGCTCATAAAATGACCATAATCGATACTATAAAATTACGTAAGTCCGTCCGCAGTTATTCGGGAAAGCCGCTTGATACGGAAGATAAAGAGAAAATAAAAAACTATATAAAAAGTCTGCCACAACCTTTAAACGGTAAAGCAAGGATTGAACTAATCAGCCTGGATACCGGACCGGGAGCGGTTAAATTAGGAACCTACGGAGTGATAAGCGGAGCAAAAGATTACCTTATTCTGGCTTATGAGCAGGGAGATTTGTCGGACCAGAATGCCGGCTATCTTTTCGAACAGGTAGTACTTTACTGTACCTCTTTAGGATTGGGAACCTGCTGGCTGGGTGGCACATTCAAAAAAAGTGATTTTGCAAATCAGATTACGTTAAGAAGTAACGAAGTTTTGCCTATCGTATCTCCCGTTGGTTATCCTGAAGAAAAGCCCAGACTTCTCGATCGTTTTATGCGTGCGGGAGCAGGAAGCGACAAACGTAAACCTTTCGGGAAATTATTTTTTAATAAGGATTTTGATGTCGAACTGGCGGAGAAATCCGCCGGAGAATACAATATCCCACTGCAAATGTTGCGTTTAGCGCCTTCGGCAAGTAATTCCCAGCCATGGCGCCTGGTACTTGACGGACAGCAACTGCACTTCTACTATATCGACAAATCTTCCTTATCGGGCATCGATCTGGGTATAGCTTTATGTCATTTTGCGGAAGTATGCCGTGAATCCGACATTGAAGGGGAGTTCTCGGTACTTGAAGCGGGAAGGTATCCGAGCAATTCAAAGTTGAAATATGTCATCTCATGGACAGGGAAATGATTTCATTTCCTGAATCGATTAATTGACTTAATCGATCTTCCTGCCTCTGTAATACGTATTCCAGTTATCTTTCGCATATCCGTTTCCCAGATTTTCAAAAGATAGCGCGGAGGCATTTTTGATTACCTGTCCGTTATAAATAACTTTCCAGTTATCCTTTGCATACCCCCATCCCAGGTTTGTAAATGACATTGAAGAGATCTCTTTTAGTACTTCTCCGTTATAAAGGACTTTCCAGTTATCTTTCGCATATCCATTTCCCAGGTTCATAAAAGACGTTGCGGAAATATCATTGATTTTACGCCCTTTAAAATAGACAGCCCAATTGTCTTTACCATATCCGTTTTCTAAGTATTGGAAAGAAGTCAGGGAGGCATCTTTAATTTCTCTTCCGCGATAATAGATATGGAAATTATCCTTTGCATAACCACCTCCCAGATAAATTAAATCTTTGGGTTTTACTGTTTGTTCGAAGGTGATTTTTCCGTATTCATATTCGATAGCAAACAGATTAGGATGAAGGATAAAAGAAAATAAAAGGAACAGGATAGATAATTTTCTCATGGTTATATATTATGTGAGTATTATCTTTTCGACATTCGATAGAAGAAAGGGTTTAATGGAATTATTATTTTGTCATTGAACTATAAGGCAGAATCCCGAAACCTGAGATTCTGCCTTCGTTTCACTTAATATCGAGCAAAAAATTGTTTTTCCTGATTAATTGCTATTATAATACCGTAATATTTCCCGTAATTCTGGATGGGGGCGTTTTGGCGTAATCCTGCATGATCAGGATATAAGTATAGGTCGTATTGGGAATAAGCCTCCCGTCCACATCGCCATACCATTTAAAATATTTATCCGTAGTATGGAATACCTGCCTGCCATACCTGTCATAGACCGAGAATTCGATACTTTGTACTAAATTAACCTGCGGGATAGAAAAATAGTCATTGACTCCATTTTCATCGGAAGGGGTGATGGCATTAGGTAAAATCATGTTGGGTATGCAGGCGGGAACGTTGAGTTTATTTTCTCCGTTGCAACCGTTCACATCCGTAACGGTTACGGAGTAATCTCCCGGTTCCGAGACTGTTATTTTATTGAGTATATCGCCCGTACTCCAAAGGAAAACAGGATTATCCACTTCCGTAACCGCTTCCAGTTCCGTAAAAAATTCATCGCAATAATCCAGTAAAGAGATGATCCTTACAGTAGGTTCTTCAATGATCAGTGTTACATAAGTAATGCTGTCGCACCCGTTAGCAGCCGTATAGGTAATTGTATAAGTTCCCGCGTTTGGTAAAGAGTGTTGGGCGTCGTACTGGTAAGGCAATTTGTCGGCGCAGGTTGAAACGGTATCGTAACCGACCGGTCTTTCCACTTCACGTATGGTTATGTTCTGGAACACCGTATCGGTACATTCCTGATCCGGATCATAAAGTATTAGCCTGACTGTGTAATTACCCGGATTTTGATAAGTATGGACCGGTGAGACCTGGTAGATCTCATTGGGATCGGAGGAACCGTCGCCGAAGTCCCATTCCACGAATTCCACCGGCCTGTAACCTCCGTGGGTTCCGATCACACGGACTTTACTTGTATTGTCAAAGTATACTTTTGACTGGCAATCCTCATGAACTTCCCTGTAGTCAAAATCAGCGTGTAGCTCGTAATAATTGATGGTAGTTTGCAAATCCACCTCAATTCCGGTATAGGAAGTCATTTTACATTTTATAAAAGTAATGTTGGTATCCCGTTCGGTCATAAATTGTTCCAGGTCCCGAGGGCCTATTTCATTATCATTCTCGTCGTACCACCTGTATTTTTCAAATCCGCTGGGAGCGTTAACCCTGAGGCTGTCGCCTTCACAGGATTTTACATCCAGGTTTCCGGCCATACATTTAGCGGTGTAATAAGCGTAGCCCCAGTGACCTCCCAACATACATCCGGTTGCCAGGATTTCCAGTTTCATTTCCTGTCCCACATAATTCCTGAGGTCAAAAGCTACCGGAGTCCAGTTCACCCAGATCACGGCATCATATCCAACATCACATTTATACCATTGTGCCAGCGGATTTTGTTCCGGGTTGGGATAATAGGTGTCGCTAGTGCGGTCATAACCGGTATTAAGTAGATATTTCATTCCGGGTATAGGGTTATTGTTGGCATCTAATACCCTGATCTGGAAAAGAGGGTTTTGGTTATAATTATTATGAGGTAGCTGAACCACAAATGAGAAATAAACAGACAGCAAATTAGATTCCGCAGTAGGTACAAAACTATAAACGTTTCCCGCTCCATAATAGGATATTGAACTGGGGGAGCTGGCCTCACCCAGTCGGACCACGGACTCTACCGGTTCATTATCCCAGGTTGAGGGAGGTACGGTAAGGTGCATTGTAATCCCACTGGTCACGTAAAATGCATTCGGATCTTCAAATTGTGAGGAAATCGGAATAGTACTATGGGAATTCCTCCGGGTACCGGTTTGATAGGTAGTTGAATTTCCAAGGTTGGTAAAATTACTAGAGGGATTAAAGCATTTTCTCAAACACTCAGCATCGAGGTCCGTAAAAGGAGGACAACCGTCACATACTGTCTGGGATTTAATTCCTATAGAAGTTAATAAGGCGAATGCTGTAAATAACAAATATTTTTTCATGGTTGCTTTTTTAACATGGTTATAATACGGTAATGGTTCCCGTAATCCTGGAAGGGGGTGTTTTAGCGTAATCCTGCATAATCAGGAAATAAGTATAAGTCGTATTGGGAATAAGCCTTCCGTCCACATCGCCATACCATTTAAAATGCTTGTCGGTAGTATGGAATACCTGTCGTCCATACCTGTCATAGACCGAAAATTCAATGCTCTGTACCAGGTTCACCTGTGGAATGGAAAAGTAGTCGTTCACTCCGTTCTCATCGGAAGGAGTGATGGTGTTGGGTAAAATAATGTTGGGTATACAGGCGGGAACATTAAGTTTATTCTCTCCGTTGCAACCATTTACGTCCGTTACCGTTACAGAGTAATCTCCCGGTTCCGAGACCGTTATTCTATTAAGAATATCGCCCGTATTCCAAAGGAAAACAGGATTATCCACTTCCGTAACCGCTTCCAGTTCCGTGAAAAACTCATCGCAATAATCCAGTAAAGAGATGATCCTCACGGTGGGTTCCTCAATGATCAGTGTTACATAAGTGATGCTGTCGCACCCGTTATCAGCCGTATAGGTAATTGTATAAGTTCCCGCGTTTGGTAAAGAGTGTTGGGCGTCGTACTGGTAAGGCAATTTGTCGGCGCAGGTTGAAACGGTATCGTAACCGACCGGTCTTTCCACTTCACGTATGGTTATGTTCTGGAACACCGTATCGGTACATTCCTGATCCGGATCATAAAGTATTAGCCTGACTGTGTAATTACCCGGATTTTGATAAGTATGGACCGGTGAGACCTGGTAGATCTCATTGGGATCGGAGGAACCGTCGCCGAAGTCCCATTCCACGAATTCCACCGGCCTGTAACCTCCGTGGGTTCCGATCACACGGACTTTACTTGTATTGTCAAAGTATACTTTTGACTGGCAATCCTCATGAACTTCCCTGTAGTCAAAATCAGCGTGTAGCTCGTAATAATTGATGGTAGTTTGCAAATCCACCTCAATTCCGGTATAGGAAGTCATTTTACATTTTATAAAAGTAATGTTGGTATCCCGTTCGGTCATAAATTGTTCCAGGTCCCGAGGGCCTATTTCATTATCATTCTCGTCGTACCACCTGTATTTTTCAAATCCGCTGGGAGCGTTAACCCTGAGGCTGTCGCCTTCACAGGATTTTACATCCAGGTTTCCGGCCATACATTTAGCGGTGTAATAAGCGTAGCCCCAGTGACCTCCCAACATACATCCGGTTGCCAGGATTTCCAGTTTCATTTCCTGTCCCACATAATTCCTGAGGTCAAAAGCTACCGGAGTCCAGTTCACCCAGATCACGGCATCATATCCAACATCACATTTATACCATTGTGCCAGCGGATTTTGTTCCGGGTTGGGATAATAGGTGTCGCTAGTGCGGTCATAACCGGTATTAAGTAGATATTTCATTCCGGGTATAGGGTTATTGTTGGCATCTAATACCCTGATCTGGAAAAGAGGGTTTTGATTATAATTATTATGAGGTAGCTGAACCACAAATGAGAAATAAACAGACAACAAATTAGATTCTTCTGTAGGGACAAAAGAATAAACGTTTCCTGCTCCGTAATAATTAGTACTGTAGGGATCACTGGGTTCATTCAGCCGGACCACGGACTCTACCGGTTCGTTATCCCAGGTTGAAGGAGGTACCGTCAGGTGCATCGTAATTCCACTGGTTACATAAAATGCATTCGGATCTTCAAATTGTGCGGAAATCGGAATAGTACTATGGGAATTCCTCCGGGTACCGGTTTGATAGGTTGTTGAGTTTCCAAGGTTGGTAAAATTACTGGAGGAATTATAGCACTTTCTCAAACAATCAGCATCAAGGTCCATAAAGGGGGGACAACCATCACACGATTGAGCCTTAATTCCTATAGCGGACAATAAAATGATTACCGTGAATAGAAAATGTTTTTTCATAATATTTGTGTTAATTTATTTACAGTACCGTAATGTTTCCCGTAATTCTGGCAGATGGTGTTTTGGCATAATCCTGTATGATCAGGATGTAAGTATAGGTCGTATTGGGAATAATCCTTCCTTCCACATCGCCATGCCATTTAAAATGTTTGTCGGTAGTGTGGAATACCTGCTGTCCATATCTGTCATAGACCGAAAATTCTAAACTTTTCACTAAGTTAACCTGCGGGATAGAGAAATAGTCGTTGACCCCATTTTCATCGGAGGGGGTGATGGCATTGGGTAAAATCATGTTGGGTATACAGGCGGGAACGTGGAGTTTATTTTCTCCGTTGCAACCGTTCACATCCGTTACGGTAACGGAGTAATCTCCCGGTTCCGAGACTGTTATTTTATTGAGTATATCGCCCGTACTCCAAAGGAAAACAGGATTATCCACTTCCGTAATCGCTTCCAGTTCCGTGTAAAATTCGTCGCAATAATCCAGTAATGATACGATTTTTACGGTGGGTTCCTCAATGATCAGTGTTACATAAGTGATGCTGTCGCACCCGTTAGCAGCCGTATAGGTAATCGTATAAGTTCCCGCGTTTGGTAAAGAGTGTTGGGCGTCGTACTGGTAAGGCAATTTGTCGGCGCAGGTTGAAACGGTATCGTAACCGACCGGTCTTTCCACTTCACGTATGGTTATGTTCTGGAACACCGTATCGGTACATTCCTGATCCGGATCATAAAGTATTAGCCTGACTGTGTAATTACCCGGATTTTGATAAGTATGGACCGGTGAGACCTGGTAGATCTCATTGGGATCGGAGGAACCGTCGCCGAAGTCCCATTCCACGAATTCCACCGGCCTGTAACCTCCGTGGGTTCCGATCACACGGACTTTACTTGTATTGTCAAAGTATACTTTTGACTGGCAATCCTCATGAACTTCCCTGTAGTCAAAATCAGCGTGTAGCTCGTAATAATTGATGGTAGTTTGCAAATCCACCTCAATTCCGGTATAGGAAGTCATTTTACATTTTATAAAAGTAATGTTGGTATCCCGTTCGGTCATAAATTGTTCCAGGTCCCGAGGGCCTATTTCATTATCATTCTCGTCGTACCACCTGTATTTTTCAAATCCGCTGGGAGCGTTAACCCTGAGGCTGTCGCCTTCGCAGGATTTAACATCCAGGTTTCCTCCCATACATTTGGCGGTATAATAAGCATATCCCCAATGTCCGCTAAACATACACCCGGTAACCAATATTTCCAGTTTCACTTCCTGCCCCACATAATTCCTGAGGTCAAAAGCTACCGGAGTCCAGTTTACCCAGATTACAGGCCCGGAACTTATATCACACTTATACCATTGTGCCAGCGGATTTTGGTCAGGATTTGGAGAATAGGTGTTATTATTGCGGTTATAGCCGGTATTAAGCAGATATCTCATGCCGGGTATAGGGTTATTATTAGCATCCAATACCCTGATCTGGAAAAGGGGATTCTCGTAATAATTATCATGGGGTAACTCCACTACAAATGCAAAATAAACGGACACTAAATTGGATTCTTCGGTAGGAACAAAAGAATATACATTTCCGGCTCCGTAATAACCGCTTGAGCCGGGAGATAAAGGTTCATTCAGGCGGACCACGGACTCTACCGGTTCGTTATCCCAGGTTGAGGGAGGTACGGTCAGATGCATCCTGATCCCGCTGGTTACATAAAAAGCATTCTGATCTTCAAATTGCGAACTAATTGGAAATACCGTATGTGAACCCCTACGGGTGCCGTTCTGGTAATTGGTTGAAGACCCTAGATTATTAAAATTACTGCTCGTATTGTGGCACTTTCTCAAACAATCAGCATCAAGGTCCATAAAGGGAGGACAACCATCACACGTTTGAGCCTTAATTCCTATAGCGGACAATAAAATGATTACCGTGAATAGAAAATGTTTTTTCATAATATTTGTGTTAATTTATTTACAGTACCGTAATGTTTCCCGTAATTCTGGCAGATGGTGTTTTGGCATAATCCTGTATGATCAGGATGTAAGTATAGGTCGTATTGGGAATAATCCTTCCTTCCACATCGCCATGCCATTTAAAATGTTTGTCGGTAGTGTGGAATACCTGCTGTCCATATCTGTCATAGACCGAAAATTCGATGCTCTGTACCAGGTTCACCTGTGGAATGGAAAAGTAGTCGTTCACTCCGTTCT
>CALECM010000063.1 GCA_937949745.1 uncultured Bacteroidales bacterium
TTCCCTACACGACGCTCTTCCGATCTATATATAATACACCCGTTTACTTATGCAAATTTACATTTTTAGAGTATAGAATCAAGTAATGTTAATAAAATAATGTATCATAGCTTTATATAAACACGACAAGTTATTAATTTATAGACTATTAAATACTGATACCTAAATAATCAAGCAATGTTAATAACCAAGTCCCGCCAATTAAAGCCATACAACATATAATTATAGATAACTATCTGGTTTTTATTTTTTTAATATAAATAAACCTAAATTGAGCGTGTCTTTGCATCTAATGGAGAGTCATCCTTTTTCAATTGTAAATTGTGTAAAAATGCGTTAATCTACATCAATAGCGTGTATACTTTTGTAAACATGTATAGGGTGATCAAATGTGTAACATTACATTTGTAATCGTTTGCATTTGTAGCAGTAGCGTCACTAATGAATTATAATTTTGAATAAACAGTAAACTAAGGTATTGTTCGTTTATAAATGAGATATAGCTTGTGGCAATACTTCCGGAAGTGGAATATTCGATTCTCAGAGAGTTGAGATCCGGTTTTATGATTATTATCGCTTAGGCAAATAACTATTCTCAGTAAAAAATAAATTTGTTGAAATTAAATCGAAAATTACTAGATCTCCCCTACTCCGCATTTATACTAATATTTATGCTTCGGCCGTTAATCAAAGTATGGTTTCATTTGTTGATTCTATATTAAATTGATAATTTAAATAAATCCTGTTATATGAAAGTAAAAATCCTGTGGGCTGATGACGAAATAGATCTTTTAAAACCCCATATCCTATTTTTGGAAAATAAAGGGTATGAAGTAATTCCCGTCGTGAGTGGAAATGAAGCCATTGAAGTATTGGAAAAAGAGATTATAGATATTATCTTCCTGGATGAACAAATGCCCGGATTAAGCGGCATTGAGACCATGAAACAAATCAAATCGCATTACCAGCATATTCCTGTCGTCATGATCACCAAAAGTGAAGAGGAGCATATCATGGAAGATGCCATAGGTTCCAATATTGCCGATTATCTTATTAAACCCGTTAATCCTAACCAGATACTGCTTTGTCTGAAAAAGATCATCGACAATAAAAAGATTATATCCGAAAAAAGTACGATTGCCTATCAGGAAGCATTCAGGGATATTTCCATGAGAATTTCCGACCGTCTATCGATCAAAGAGTGGGAAGATTTATATAAGGAATTAATCTATTGGGAACTGGAATTGGACAAGATTGAAGATACCGGGGTATCGGAAATCCTGGCAAATCAAAAAGAAGAAGCCAATACCCAATTTTCCAAATACATCGCAAGGAATTATATGGACTGGCTCCATAATAAAAGCGATGAAAAACCCCTACTCTCCCACACCTTATTAAAAGAGAAGCTGTTCCCGTCCCTTTCGGATAATAAACCTACTTTTTTATTTGTAGTGGACAATCTCCGTTACGACCAGTGGAAAACCATCCAGCCGTTTATCAACAATTATTACAGGGCCGAATCGGAAGACCTGAGCTACAGTATACTTCCCACGGCAACTCATTATGCCCGGAACGCTTTGTTTGCCGGATTAATGCCTTCCGAAATTGCTAAAAAATATCCCCGTTACTGGGTTAATGAAAATGATGAGGGCGGTAAAAATCAGTTTGAACAGGAATTGCTGGGGGAATATCTTAAAAGATACGGTAAGAATGTTAAGTACTCTTTCTCTAAAATCCTTAACATAGATTTTGGGAAAAAAGTATTCGATAATTTTCATAAACTACTTTCCAACTCGTTGAATGTGATTGTAATCAATTTTGTGGATATGCTTTCCCATGCCAGGACCGACGTGGATATTATCCGGGAACTGGCCGACGATGAAAAATCATACCGTAGTGTGACCGCTTCCTGGTTCGAGAATTCCATTATGTTCGAAATGATCAAATATCTTGCAGAAAGAAAAATTACATTCTTCCTGACCACCGACCATGGTACAATCAAAATAGATCGTCCCATAAAAGTTATCGGAGATAAAAATATCAATACCAACCTAAGGTATAAGGTCGGACGTAACCTGGATTATAACCCGAAAGAAGTATACGAAGTAAAAAATCCCGGGGACGCTTATCTACCCCAGGAAGGCGTTACACACCGATATATATTTGCCACGAAAAATGATTTCTTCGCTTATCCGAATAACTATAACCACTACGTGAACTACTATAAGAACACATTCCAGCATGGCGGAATTTCCATGGAAGAGATGTTAACTCCTTTTATTAAGCTGATACCTAAATAGAAGTTATTTTTTTTGATCTAATTTTTTGGATATCAAATATCTGTTCCTGTCGCTTGAAGACCGGGAGATCATTTCTCCCAAAAATCCCGACATGAACAGGATTACACCGAAAATCATAGCCAGTAATGCCAGGTAAAATAAAGGCTGATCGGTAACCTGCCTGTAATTCTCCACCTGGTTGTACAGATTCACTAACTTAGCAACGATAAGCCATACGGTGATAATTCCACCTAATAGGAAACTCAGGCTACCCAAAAGGCCGAAAAAATGCATCGGCTTTTTACCGAACCTGGAAATAAAGGAAATAGAGATGAGGTCAAGAAAGCCATTCACAAACCTGTTCCATCCGAATTTTGTGGTGCCGTATTTACGTTTACGATGTTGCACCACTTTCTCCCCTATATTATGAAAACCTGCCCATTTTGCAATAACCGGGATATACCGGTGCATTTCCCCGTATACTTCAATGGCTTTCACTACTTCTCCTTTATACGCCTTCAAACCGCAGTTAAAATCATGGAGTTTGATATGTGACATTTTACGGGTTGTCCAGTTAAAGAATTTAGAGGGGATATTCTTGGCAAATTTTGAATCGTAACGTACCTTTTTCCATCCTGAAACCAGGTCGTACCCTTCTTTCATGATCATATCATATAGTTCCGGAATTTCATCCGGAGAATCCTGAAGATCGGCATCCATGGTAATTACCACATCACCTTGTGCCGCCTCAAATCCAACATTCAGCGCGGCCGATTTACCATAATTCCTCCTGAATCCGATTCCTCTGATCTGAGAAAATCTGGTTTGGAGCTCTTCAATGATTTGCCATGAGCGATCGGTGGAACCGTCATCCACCATTATAATTTCATAACTATAATGATGTTCTTCCATCACCCGGTCGATCCATTCCACCAGTTCGGGAAGCGATTCTTCTTCATTATATAAAGGTACAATTACAGAAATATCCATATTTATTCGTTAATTTCGTTATTCATCTCATCCTCTCCCTCATTTCCCGCAGGTTCTTCCGTATCCGGGTCTTTCTTTTTCCTGTATAAGTATAAAGAAACAAAAAGTCCGAATAACAAACCGTAGATCAAAACGGAAAGGGAAAAATAGAGCGCCGCGGCAAAAATATTATCATATCGCGGAATGGTCGCTTTACCCTCATCTATCTTACGGGTTAACAGCGAATTTTGTTCCATACCCGATAAAGTGGCGGCGATTATTTTTTTAAATTGTTCTTCACAACCGGAATCTATAAGGTCTTGTTGCTGAAGAGTTATTTCAGCCAGTTCTACCAGGTTTTTCCTGGCATAACCGTCAAAATTCTTTAATTCGAACTTATCCGCATCAGGGAGTTTCCTGTTCATCATCCGGATTTCGTAATACAATCTTAAGGTATCTAATTTCGGGGAGATGATGGCATTACATGATTCGGAACCGGATATGGCCAATCGTTCCTGGGTATACCGGACATAATCCGTTAAATCTTTTTGGGTAACCGTATCTTTTTCGATTTTTTCGATATATTTCGCTTCATTCCTTGAATTCAATTTACTGAGTTCTTCTTTATCAATGACCGAGTAATGAATATTTAAATAAAAGAATACGATGAAGAATCCCAGCAATGAGATCAGAAAACTTAAAAGGTAGGCCTTCCCGAATTTAATTTCACCGTCCAGTATATCGTCGCGGTATTCTTTGATCCCCAGATATAAAGTTCCGATAAATAGTAATACCATCAGGAGATCGAGAACCGGACCGAAAGGATATATATCCAGGTTGCTTAGATAACTATTGAGAAATCGTAACAGCGAAACCCCTGCTCCGAGGATCAAACCCCACTTGATAATTATAACGGATCCTTTTTTCTTCATAGTCAGTTTTTAAAGGCGCAAAATTACATAAAAATCGTAAAATATTCTCTTTATAATTTTATTATGCCGGATATTATCACATTAAATTAAATCTTTTTATCTGTAATACTATAATATTTCTGTTTACGTTATTAAAATTATGTATTTTTGCACACATAAAATTGAACCGATACATCATATTATTATGTTATACCTCCTGATATCGGATAGTATTAATCAATTCCAGACCAAATGTTTACCGTAAGAAATAAAACTGCGATCCAGTTCAAGAACCGTTCTCTGTCCTATTGTGAACTATCCAGGCATATAAGCTGCTTTGCCGACAAATTCAGTCAACTTGTTCCGGGATCCGGTTCAAAAGTAATTATTTTTGGAGAAAACTCTATAGAATGGGTTATCAGTTTATATGCGATATGGAAAAATGACGGTATCGCAATTCCCGTGGATGTGCAATCGGGCTGGGACGAGTTTACGCATATATTAAAAGATGCTCAACCGGACCTGATCGTGGTATCGGAAAGTAAAAAGGATATGGCTGAACTGGCAATAGAAGAAGTGGGACTTCAAGTTCCCGTTATAGCCTTCCAAAATATTGATACCCATTCCGTTGACCAATATTCCGAAGAAGATTATTCTCCCTCCGACAGGGAAAAAACGGCTCTTATCGTCTATACTTCCGGAACGACCGGTTCTTCCAAAGGCGTTATGTTATCTTTCACCAACCTCTATTTTATTGTAAATGCGGTATGTAACGATATCAAGATCTTCCGTGAAGAATTTAATACGATGATGTTGCTTCCGGTACATCATATATTACCCTTAATGGGCAGTATTGTGGCTCCTTTGTATAGCGGACAGACGATCCATATTGCAGAGAATCTAGCTTCAGATACGATATTGGAAACCCTAAAGCAGGGAAAAATTGCCATCATTATCGGAGTCCCCAGACTTTATGAGGCTTTGGCCAAAGGCGTCATGACCAAGATTAACGGCAGTTTTGCCACCAAATCCGTATACAAATTGGCAAGCCTGATGAAATGGAGATGGTTTTCTCAAAAAATATTTAAAACCGTACATGATAAATTCGGCGGTCATTTACGTTTTTTGGTATCGGGCGGCGCTGCTTTGCCGGTGGAAACCGGTCGGGTTTTCAAGACGCTGGGATTCGAAATACTGGAAGGCTACGGAATGACGGAAACAGCCCCCCTTATCAGTTTTACCCACCCGGGAAAATGGACTGTTGGTTATGCCGGATATCCTTTGCGAGGCATGGAGTTCAAGATCGATAACGGAGAAGTCGTGGTAAAAGGAGCCAATGTAATGCAGGGTTATTACAACCGTCCGGAAGAAACGGCCCAGGTAATGCAGGATGGCTGGTTTCATACGGGTGACCTTGGATTTTTAGACAAACGTGGGTTGAAATTAACCGGAAGGAGAAAAGAACTTATCGTGACTTCCAACGGGAAAAATATCGATCCTGTGGAACTGGAAAACAAACTTTGTAAGATATCCCCTTTCATCCAGGAAGCAGGCGTATTTATGGAAGACGGCATATTGCAGGCCGTCATCTTACCGGATATAAACCAGGTAAGGACAAAATCGGTACAGGAGCTCCCCGAGATCATTAAAAACAGTATTCTCGATTTTAATAATAAAGTAGCTCCATATAAACGTATCAAACGCCACCATATCATCTCGGAAGAACTTCCGAAAACCCGTATGGGAAAGATCCAGCGCTTTAAATTGAGTTCTTTTATCCAGAAACCTGAAATTAAAATTGAACAGGAAAATGCGGTTCATTCGGAAGAGTATGGATTACTGAAAACCTTTATCGAAAAAGAAACAGGCATGACAGCGAGGGAAAATGACCATTTTGAGATCGATCTTTCGATGGATTCCCTCTCCAGGGTAGCGCTTTGGGCCTTTATAGAGAAAGCATTCGGAATTACGATGAATGAGGCTCAGTTGAACGAATTGAATACATTACATAAGCTGGAAGAGTTCGTTAAAGTGAATGCTACGGAACCCTCGGACCGTAAGAAGGTAGAATGGAGCGAGATCCTTACTGCAAAAATATCCGATATAGACCTGCCGAAAGCGGGATTGTTGAATAAGACCATCACTTTTTCGGCCCGTTACCTTTTACGTATTATTTACCGTTATAAAACACGCGGAACATCCAATATTCCCAATGAACCCTGTATTTTGGTGGCTAATCACCAGAGTATGCTGGACGGGATCCTGATCACCACTTCCCTCGAAAGAAAAATCAATAAAAAAACGTATCTTCTGGCTAAGGAAAAACACTGGAAAAACAGGGTTATGAATTTTATGGCTAAAAAGAACAATATCATTTTAATGGATATTAACCATAATCTTCGGGAAGCATTGCAGCAACTCTCATATTTACTGAAAAACGGTAAGAATGTGATTATTTTCCCTGAAGGAACACGTTCCAAAAACGGTATCCGGGATTTTAAAGATACCTTTGCCATTCTGAGTAAAGAGTTAAATGTACCGATTGTGCCGGTTGTGATCAACGGAGCGGATACGGCGGTAAGCAAATCAATGATCTTACCGCGTTCCAAGGCTTTATCCGTGGATTTTCTCGAATCCGTATACCCAAAGCAGGATGAGAACTACCAGGAATTGAAAAACCGGGTAAAATCCATGATCAGCGCAAAATTCGAATCCTATCGGGAAAGTCGGAAACAGAAAAAATAATTAATATTTTTGTCACATGGATAAAAATATTACTGTTAAAGAAATATCAACTACGGAAGAAATCTGGGATTTCATCCGTTTTCCTCAGACTTTATACAAAGACGTACCTCAGTATGTTCCCGCCCTGGAAGCGGAAGAATGGAATACGCTCACCCAGCATCCGGCCCTGAAATTCTGTGATCTTCGAATGTGGATGGCTTACAAAGGAGACCAGCCTGTGGGGCGTATAGCGGGTATTATTAACCATCGGTATAACCGGTATTATCAAAAACGGAGGATACGTTTCGGCTGGCTGGATTTCATTGATGATCCGGAAGTTTTACAAACTCTTATCAGGAAAGTAGAGAAATGGGGTGCCGGATTGGAATTAGACGAGATGGCCGGTCCCTCGCGCTTCACCAATATGGAGAAGCAAGGCATGATGATCCAGGGCTTTGACGTAGTGCCTTCCGTCGCTACTGATTACAATGCGCCTTATTATCCGTTGTTAATGGAAAAATCGAGATTTGAAAAAGAGACCGACTTCATCCAGTATAAGATTAAAGTAGATCCCGTCCCGGACTCAATTAACCGTTTATACGACATCATCAGCAAAAGATATAACGTTACCGTCAAAGAATTCGGCAGTAATAAAGAAATGGCTGAATACGGCATGAAATTCCTGGATGCTTTGAACGAATCTTTTTCCGGAAATTATAACTTCATTCCTTTGGACGATGAAGAGAAGGAATATCTGATCAGGAATCATATCACTCAGATACAACCGGATCTTGTTTCCGTACTAACGGATGAAAAGGACCGGGTATTGGGCTTTGCCCTCTGCATGCCTTCGCTAAGCATGGCTTTGCAAAAAGCCGGCGGGAAAGTATTTCCCTTTAAAAGACACCATGTTAATAAGGCTTTCCGCAAAAATGATACGGTAGACCTGTTACTGACCGGTATTATTCCGGAATGGCAATCCCGGGGAATCCATGCATTATATCATAAACTGCTCAATGAGGCTTTCCTTAACCGGGGTTATCAATATGCCATCACCAATCCGCAGGCGGAAAACCTTATCGCCGGCCGGGTATGGGACAAGTATGATTCCCAGGTATATTGCAAAAAGAGGTGCTATGTGAAAAGGATATTCAGATAATTATAGCCGGTAATCCTTCCCTATTCTTATATTTATTATTTTGCCTCATCCTGAATGGCCACTGAGATTATCGAAGTGGGAAAGTGAAGGATCACTATTGGAAGCAGATTCTTCGTTTAACTCAGAATGACAAAAGTAATATCGATGGAAATACCATTAAGTATGTCGGATTTTACATATCTGTACTGAGCAGATTATAGATTCTCGCTGATCGCTCAACATGGCAAAATATGTTCATCCCCACTTATTCCGGTAGTCACTCCTTCTGTCATCCTGAACGAAGTGAAGGATCTCTATTGGGAAAAAGATTCTTCGTTGCACTCAGAATGACAAAAGTAGAATTACCGAAATGACATTAAGTATGTGCGGGATTTTCCATATATGTACTGAGCAGATCAGATGTTTCGCTGATCGCTCAACATGACAAAGTGCACTATTTCCCACTTATTCCGGTAGTCACCCCCCTGTCATCCTGAACGAAGTGAAGGATCTCTATTGGCAAAGGATTCTTCATTTCACTCAGAATGACAAAAGTAATATCGATGGAAAAACCATTAAATAAGTCGGGATTTTCCATATATGCATTGAGCAGATTATATATTCTCGCTAATCGCTCAAAGGATGGATCAAGATTCTAAATCAATCGGCAAATGAACTTGTCGAAGCTATTCCTGGCACAATTCCGTAAGAACTCCCTGGGTGGATTTCGGATGGAGGAAAGCGATATTCAGATTCTCTGCTCCTTTTCGCGGAGCTTTATCGATAAGTTGGATCCCTTTGCTTTCGGCTTCCGATAAAGCATTTGCCACATTATCCACAGCGAAGGCGATATGATGAACGCCCTCTCCTTTTTTCTCGATGAACTTGGCGATCGTACTTTCGGGAGAAGTGGGCTCCAGTAATTCAATTTTAGTAGCCCCTACCTTAAAAAAAGCTGTTTTTACTTTCTGGTCGGCGACTTCTTCGATGTTATAACATTTAAGTCCTAAAACATTTTCATAATAAGGGATCGCTTCTTCGATGTTTTTTACAGCTATTCCGATGTGTTCAATGTGGGAAATGTTCATGGCAATATTTTTATGGTGATGATGATCAGTCTCGATTACTTTCAGCATTTAACAGGTTCGTATGGTGTTTAAGCGTACGTAAAACCAACATACAGACCAATGCGACTAACAATACGATCAGGGAAGGCCTGAACCATTGGAAAACGGACACAATTTCAGGATAATGCCTGTAAAAAGTGAATTGTAGCCAGTAGTCCACCACGGTAAAAGAAAATACCATAGCGAAAAAACCTGCATACTCTCTTCTTAGTACGGCTTTGAACGAAAACGGAATATTACCGGGCCGGTAATTTTTAAAAGAAGGGACAAAAGCGGGCACTTCTTTGGACCAGCGGATAAAATCCTCGCCGAAACATTTTTCCAGATACCGTTCCTCCGTAAAAATGATCCGTTCATAATACAACCAATAACATAGCGAGATAATAACGAAAAGATAGAAATTCATGGAAAAGATCAGTAAACCGGCCCACATGAGGTAGTTTCCCAGATAAAGCGGATGCCGCACAACGGAATAAATGCCTTTGGTATTTAATTGTTCTGCAACCTGCTTATCCGTATTCCGTCCCGATGTTCCTCTCGGAGTGGTTCCGATCGTATAGGCACGTACCAGGAAACCGGCAAGGGAAACCGCAATGGAAAGTATGAGGATGATAACCCGGAAAACCTCCCGGTTTTGAACGGATAAATGGGTCAGGAAATCATAGTGGCCGAAATAGATCATCGGCATACCGATCAGAAAGATGATAACAGGTATCTGTCCCCGGTATTTGAACAGGAAATTTCCGGATTTTTCTAAGGAGTGTATTAAGGCCATGCCAGAAACTAAAAAAACGCCTGTCGAGCGTTTTTTTAGGTAACGATTTATTGATAATACTAATTTCTTCTTTCTTTGATACGGGCTTTTTTACCGGTTAACTCACGCAAATAGAATATGCGGGCGCGGCGAACAACCCCTCTTTTATTGACAACGATATCGGAGATAAAAGGAGATGCATACGGGAATATCCTTTCCACACCTACTCCACCGGAAATTTTACGTACGGTAAAGGTACGGGTAACGCCACTGCCGTTAATCTGTAATACCACCCCTTGAAATTGCTGGATACGTTCTTTAGAACCTTCCACAATTCTATAAGATACCGTAATAGTATCTCCTGCTTTAAAATTCGGGAATTTTTTGGTTTCAACAAAAGTATCTTCCACGTACTGTATCAATTCTTTTTTCATCTCGACTGTTATTTATCTAATTCAAAATTGTGGCTGCAAAAATACATTTTTTTTTGATATAAAATTTAAATGCCTGAAAATAATTTTATACACAAAAAGATGTGCATTTTATTGTCCGGCAGATCCTTCACAATACAAAAAATCATCACGGGACTATATTCTCAATCGCACCGGGATATTAAGAACGGCGTTGGAAAAGCGCGGTCAATTGTTTTACATAATCTTCATCCGTATACAAATGAGCCGCATCCACACCGGCTTTTTTGAAAATTTCATCATTCTTCCTGTGAATTTCCCTCCACCACTCTCCATACTTTTTCCTTACTATATTGGAGGAAGTATCGGCCACGACATACTGACCGGTTTCCGGATCCACCAATTCCATAAGTCCCAGGGCAGGTAATTTTTCTTCGCCTTTATCCATCACATGTAAAGCGACTATATCATGTTTATTGGCGGCGATACGCAGAGCCTGTTCGAAATCGGAATTTAAAAAATCGGAAATTAAAAATGCCGTGCATTTCTTTTTAATAACGTTGGTCAGATAACGTAACGACTCGCTGATATCGGTACGGGAACACGACGGTTCGTAGCCGACCAGTTCCCGAATGATCCTCAGGATATGGGAACGGCCTTTTTTAGGTGGAATAAATTTCTCAACTTTATCACTGAAAAAGATCACTCCTACCTTATCATTATTATAAATAGCGGAAAAAGACAAAATTCCGGCCAGTTCGGTAATCAGGTCCGATTTAAGGCTTTTATGTGTGCCGAAAAGATTGGAACCGCTGACATCGATCAGTAACATGACGGTAAGCTCCCGCTCTTCTTCGAATATTTTTACATATGGACGGTGAAAACGCGCCGTTACATTCCAGTCGATAAAGCGGATATCATCACCGTAGCCATATTCCCTTACTTCACTGAAGGCCATACCCAATCCTTTGAAAGCACTATGGTATTGTCCGGAAAAAATTTGTTGGGACAATGCTTTGGTACGGATTTCGATTTTCCTGACTTTTTTAATTAATTCACTTGAATCCATAATCTGCTGAATAAAAGACCTGGGTTAATTTTACGGAACTTCAACAGTATTCAGTATCTCATTGATAATATCGGATGTGGTTATATTCTCGGCTTCGGCCTCATAAGTTAATCCGATCCTGTGCCTCAATACATCGTGGCAAACAGCGCGTACGTCTTCGGGGATCACATATCCGCGTCTCTTGATAAACGCATAAGCCTGGGAAGCCAGCGCAAGATTGATGGTAGCACGCGGGGAGGCTCCGTATGAGATCATATTTTCAAAACGATTTATTTTGTAATCCCAAGGAAAACGTGTGGCAAAAACTATATCCGTAATATAACCGGAAATCTTTTCATCGACATAAACTTCTTTGACAACCGAACGCGCCCTGATTATATCTTCGGGTTTGACCACGGCATGGGTTGCAGGAAATTCTTCCCGGATATGTTGCTTCAGGATCTCTTTTTCCTCTGCCTTGTTCGGATATTGGATGATCACTTTCATCATGAAACGGTCCACCTGCGCTTCCGGAAGCGGATAAGTACCCTCCTGCTCGATCGGATTCTGGGTGGCCATCACCAGGAAAGGTTCTTCCAGCGGATAAGTAGCTTCGCCGATAGTGATCTGTCGTTCCTGCATGGCTTCCAGTAAAGCGCTTTGTACCTTGGCGGGAGCACGGTTGATCTCGTCAGCCAGAATAAAATTAGCGAAAACAGGACCTTTTTTCACTACAAATTCTTCATTTTTCTGACTATAGATCATCGTACCGGTCAAATCGGCCGGCAACAGGTCGGGAGTAAATTGAATACGGCTGAATTTCGCCTGTATACATTGCGCCAATGACTTTATGGCTAACGTTTTGGCTAATCCCGGAACTCCTTCGAGTAAGATATGCCCGTTGGAAAGTAAACCGATTAACAGGCGTTCCACCATATGCTTTTGCCCGATGATCACTTTTCCCATTTCCATAGTAATGACATCCACAAAAGCGCTTTCCTGCCGGATTCTTTCGTTTAGTTCTTGAATATCAATAATCTCATTCATAATTTTGTATTAATTTTATATCAATTCAATTTTTTATAACGGCAAAACCGAAAAAATGTTATGCTGAGGCTTTATGATTTTTGCTCACAAATCCTTTAAGTTTTTTTAGGAAATATTCGATTGCATTAACTCCCGAGTAGGGAAAATAGTTATATTTTTGCACAAATTTTTAAGTTGGGTAGAATATTGGCTATAGATTACGGACAGAAAAGAGTGGGATTCGCCGTTACGGACGAATTACGGATCTGTGCGACTCCGCTGGATACTATACACGTTTCCAAAGCGTTTGATTATCTGATGGATTACATTGCTAAGGAAAAAGTGGATGTTATCGTGGTGGGGGAACCTAAGACCATGAAAAATACCAACTCCGATGCGGCCCGCTTTATAGAACCTTTCGTTAACCGGCTGAATAAAGTGATCAAAGATATTCCGATCGTCAGGATGGATGAAAGGTTTACCTCCAGAATGGCCTTTCAATCGATGATAGACGCGGGTTTAAAGAAAAAAGACCGGCAGAATAAAGAACTTGTCGACCGGATCAGCGCCACCCTTATATTGCAATCTTATATGCAACAACTTGAACATACCAACCAGAGAAACGAAGAACTATGATATTACCGATTTACGTATACGGACATCCGATATTAAGGAAGAAAACACAGGAAATCACCATGGATTATCCCGGACTGAAGGAATTGATCGGGAACATGTATGAAACGATGTACCATGATCAGGGTGTGGGCCTCGCAGCTCCCCAGATCGGAAAATCCATACGCTTATTCGTCATCGATACAGCGCCTTATCAGGAAATGTATCCCGAGAATGAACTTTTTAAGGGCGCCTTCATTAATCCTGTCATAATCGACGAATTCGGAGAAGATTTTACGACCAGCGAGGGATGCCTCTCGATTCCGGATATCCATGCCGATATCACCCGGAAATCCGAAGTCGAGATTTCCTATCTCGATGAAGAAGGGAACCCGCATCAAAGAATTTTCAAAGGGCATACGGCGCGGGTAATCCAGCACGAATACGACCATCTTGAAGGACAAATTTTCATCGACCATCTTCCCTCTTTGAAAAAGATGCTGCTCAAAAGAAAACTTACCGATATCGCTTCCGGTAAATACAAACCGTTTTACAAGTCACTTAATAAATAAGAAATTATGAAAAGAATAATATACTTCCTGAGTGTGGTCTTTTTGCTGGTTTCCTGCACTGAGAACAGCAAAAATACTACGCTGGAAGAAAAAGGAAGGGCACAATCGGCTTTGCTCCTGTCTTTTCAAAAAGCTGATTCGCTGAGGCAGACCGGCGCCATGAATATCGAACTCTATAAAAGATTTATCGATCAGGCCGTTGCTTTTTATGAAGAATACCCGGAAGAAAGTATTACTCCCGAAATGCTCCAAAATGCCGGAGTATCCAGCATGACGGTAGCCAAATTCATTAAAGAGTTTAATGCTGAAGACGAAAGCGGGATTGTGGAATATGCAAAAAAAGGTATTGAGATCTTCGACCTGATCCAAAAAGTATATCCGGATTATGAAGGAGCCAAAAAAGCTTACCTGAACAGGGGTATTATTTATGATGATATTTTAGGCGACTATAAGAACGCCGAATATGAATATATGGAATATATCACCAAATATCCTCATGACAGTATCTCGGTGAATCTTCGGTATTATATTCAATACCTTGGAAAAACACCTGAAGAAATTATTGCTGAATTCGGTATCGATCCTGCCGGTTAAAATTCGAGTTTCAATTGATTCTTAAGCCGGAAGCTTTTCCGGTGATAAGGCGTTTGTCCGTATTCCAGTAGAGCTTTCTGATGATCCTGGGTAGGATAGCCTTTATTTTTATCCCATCCGTAATGCGGGTATTCCCCGGAAAGTTTTTCCATATAATCATCCCGGTATGTTTTCGCAAGTATAGAAGCTGCCGCAATGGAAAGGTAGGTCGCATCTCCTTTGATGCAACAACGGTGAGGATAAGGAGTTTCATTTTTAAAGCGGTTACCGTCAATCAAAAGTAATTCCGGTTTACCGGTCAGCTGAAGAATGGCATCGTTCATTCCCCTAAAGGTGGCATTAAGGATATTGATCTCATCGATCACCTTCTCCGGTACGGCCACAACCGAATAACATAAAGCATCTTTTTCGATAATCTTCCTGAGTTTATCGCGGATCGAACGGGTTAGTTGCTTTGAATCATTGATGACTTCGTTGGAATAGTCGTGAGGGAAAATAACCGCAGCCGTGAACAACGGACCCGCGAGCGCTCCCCTTCCGGCTTCATCGCATCCGCATTCGTAAATCAATTCCTCGGAAAATCTTATTTTTAAAGGCATAATAAAATCAGAACGGTTAACATTACGATATCGTGAAGAAGCCAATGGCGTTTATACTGACTTATCAATGAGCAGTAAACCGAAACCGGTATAAATAAATAGAGTAATACTCCCGGATAATGATCAGGGCTCAGCATAATGATAAAGAAGAGAACAATGGTCATCACATCCAGCGTAATGAGGCGCCTTCGCATCACGATAAGCTTATTGGCGAATATGATCCTCAAAAGTACCATAAGGTAGAGAAGCATTACGACCAGCAATATAAATCCGATAATATTAATTACGGACAAAGCAGGGAATGAATGGTAGAAACCGAAAAAACGGAGTTGCAGGAAAGAATCCGTGATGATACTCAACTGATCGGTAAAAAGGTAATAGCAAAAAAAGTAAATGACGGGAATAGTAAATCCGAAAATGCTGACCAGTATATCTTTAGCTTTTGAAAAACGATTTACAATAAGGGCTATAATAATAAATACGATCAGCAATGCGCAAACAATATCGATGAAAAAAGCGATACCGATCAGAATTCCCGAAACCAATACCCTGCTTTTAATCGAAGCCATATCATAATTGGCATTTAACAACAACAGAATGATGATGAGCAAATTGATAAAGAACAAAGGAGACAAGTGGGTTAGTCCGCCGCTTCCGGCTAAATATGCCAGGTACCAGATAGAAGGAGACAACTGGAATGACTCCGAAAAATCATTTTTGCCGAAGAAATATTGCAACAGAGCCAGTTGTAATAATAAGACACAGGTGATCACGATCTGCATCAGCAGCGGGTAATTTATCGCCAGGGCATGCAGGGATGTCGATAAAACCGGAGCGCCTTCCGGAATATAAAACTCTAAACCATTGAATATTAAAAAGACGGAGTAACCCAGCAGTCCTATAAAAAGGATGGATTGCAGAATGAGATTTTTATTTAAAAATTTGAACATCCGCTTTTTTCTGCAAAATTAAACCTTTTTTCCGGATATAGTAAAGGAAAAAAACGTAAATTCGCAAGTTGAAAAACATAAACTTTTGCATCCTTAATGCGTAGGAAATCAATACTATATATATTATTTCTGGGAATAATGGTTTACCTGCCGCAACTTAAAGCGCAGGAAGAACATACCCATGTTATTGATTCCGCAATGGCTATTTCGCCTTTGTATATGCCTGTCAGCTATACCTGTATCCGGCCTCATCTCTTTACGCTGCTTTCTTATACGGAAGTAGATACCGCCATCGACAGGGTTCAATATTACAGTCCGTTCTATAGTATTGAAAATTTATACCAAACCCTGGGGATTCCGACACAGGCCCATCAGAAGATCGGTTTCGATTTTTTCCGGGAAAGAGGATTTTCCTATATTACGCTCCCCTATCCTCTTTATTTGCAGGAACAACGCGATCTGAAATTTTATGATGTCAAGACCTCTTTTACCAAATTAGCCTATACATTCGGATTACCTAAAGAAAACTCTTTCAATGTTATCCATGCGCAGAGAATAAAACGGGTTACTGCGGTAGCTAATTTACGAGCCTATACGAATCCCGGTTATTTTGTGCATCAGGTGATGAATTATATTTCGGCCGACGCTCAGGTTCAATATACCATACCTTCCGAAAAATACGGATTTAGAGTTTCCTATATCTTCAACCGTTTTAATTTGAACGAGAACGGCGGTCTGGCGGATTACCGGGACGATACACTCAATTTATTCGATTACCATGATTTTCTGACCCATACGGATACCGACCTGAAGAAATACAAGGTCAATACCAGTAACGCTTCCAGCAAAATAGTATCCCATGATTTACTATTACAACAATACGTCAAACTGCAGTTCAAAAAAAATCAGGGAAACCTTAATCTGGGAGTTTTAAGCCATACTTTCCAGTTCAAGAATACCCGGACCAATTATTTTAACCTGGAATACGACACGGTTCCTGTTCCTCCGACCAGTATTGGCGATAGTATCCTTGATTCTTTACGGTTCTTTTCGATCATCAATACATTGCAATGGTCTACCTTTACGCCGTTCCAGAAAATCGGCGACCAACCTAATTTTTTTCATTTTGCCGGTGGCATCATGCATGAATACACGGAAGATAAGTTGACCTATTACCTGAAAAATTCATTTACACTGTTTGCGCGCACCAATATCCGGCTATTTTCGGTCATGGATATTTCCGGACAGGTATCCTATTCTTTCAATAGTTATTACGACAATGACGCCATGGTAGATGGCTCCATCCGTTGGGCGATCAACCGGAAGAAAGAGCATTTCATAGGGTTACAGGCACATTATTACCGCATTTCCCCGGATTACATTTTTTCCCGGTATTCCGGACATTACCATGAATGGGATACTACATGGAATAAGCAAAACATCCTCAAATTAAGTGCATACTGGACCCGGAAGCATATCAAAGCTTCATTCAATTATTATATGCTGCACCAATATATGATCTTTGACGAGAACCAGCAACCTTTCTGTATTGACGATTATGCCAATATCTTCCAGGTACATTTATATACGCCTCTTAAATTTAAGAATTTCGGATTTAACAGTAATCTTTATTTACAATATTCCACAAACAGTTATATAGACCTTCCGCTTTTCGCAGGGAAAGCCACGGCTTATTATATATTCCACGTCTTCAAAAGAAGATTGCAGATCCAGGTGGGATTGGATCTGATGTACAATACATTTTATTATGCCAATGCCTACAGTCCCTCATTGCACCAGTTTTATTACCAGAAGGAGTTCAGGAACGGGAATTATCTTTACCTTGACGCCAATGTCAACCTGAAGATCCAGAGGATCGGTATATTTATGAAAGTGAATAACATCCTTAGCGGACTGATGGGCCATGATTATTTTACGACACCTTATTATCCCATGACTCCCACAAGATTTGCCATTGGAATCAACTGGCGGTTTTACGATTAATTATCCGTTTAATCATCATAAAATATTGATATGGAATACAGAGTTGAAAAAGATACTTTAGGGGAAATCCGGGTTCCTGCTGATAAATTATGGGGCGCCCAGACCCAGCGTTCTCTTGAACATTTCAAGATAGGTACTCTACCAATGCCTTTTGATATTATCAAGGGAATAGCCATTGCAAAAAAAGCTGCGGCGTACAGCAATCACCGTCTCGGCGCGTTATCCGAACAGAAATGGAAACTGATCGCACAATGCTGTGATGAGATCACGGAGGAAAAACTGAATGAGCATTTTCCCCTTACTATCTGGCAGACCGGGTCAGGTACCCAAACCAATATGAATGTGAACGAAGTGATCGCAAACCGGGCGGAAATGATCCTGAACGGGTATATCAAAGAAGGACAGAAATTGCTTTCCCCTAATGATGACGTAAACCGTTCCCAGTCTACAAACGACATTTTCCCTACCGCCATGCGCATTGCCGTAGCCCAAATCATTGTGAATGAAACTTTACCCGCACTTGAGTTATTTATGGTTACGATCAGGAAAAAGGTGAAACAATTCGAGATGATCACTAAAATCGGTCGGACCCATCTTATGGATGCCATTCCTTTGAAACTGGGACAGGAATTTTCAGCTTTCGAGTCCCAGATCGAACACGGGATCCATGTGATCAGGCAAAGCCTGAAGCATCTCATGGAATTACCGATTGGTGGAACGGCTGTAGGTACGGGAATGAACGCACCTGCCGGATATGACAAGCTGGCAGTTGACTATATCAACTTACAAACAAATCTCACCTTTACCCCTGCTGCAAACAAATTTGAGGCTATGGCCACCCATGATTCCCTGGCTGAAATGTCGGGTGCACTAAAAAGGGTTGCCGTTTCCTGTATGAAGATCGCCAATGATATCAGGCTCTTATCCTCCGGTCCCCGTTGTGGTTTAGGAGAAATTACCATTCCGACCAATGAACCCGGTTCTTCCATTATGCCGGGAAAAGTGAATCCTACCCAATGTGAAGCGCTTTCCATGGTTTGTTGCCAGGTCATAGGGAATGATACGGCGATTGTTTCGGGTGCCATGCAGGGACACTTGCAATTAAATGTTTTTATGCCGCTTATCGGTTGCAATATGATCAATTCATCCCGGCTTCTGGCAGACGCTGTCCGTTCATTTAACGACAATTGCATGGATGGTATCGAGGCCAATATTACCAATATCGATGATCATCTACATAAATCATTAATGTTGGTAACCGCACTCAGCCCCCATATCGGATATTATAATGCGGCGCAGATCGCCCAGCATGCCCATACTCATAACCTTACTTTAAGAGAAGCAGCGATGGAGCTGAAAATGATGACCGAAAAAGAGTTCGATGAATGGATCAAATGGGATTAAATCAATAAAGCAATCTTACGTATGTATACAATATTACAAAAAAAAGCTCTTACGTCCGATACCTATTTGATGGAAATCTTAGCACCGCGAATTGCACGATCGGCTCAACCCGGGCAATTCGTCATCGTGATCGCGGATAAACAGGGAGAAAGAATTCCCCTGACCATTTGCGATTACGACAGCGAAAAAGAAACCATCACCTTAGTCATTAAAGTGATCGGCCATTCCACTCAAAAAATGGCTCTCCTGAATGAAGGGGGTGCGTTCAAGGATATTGTAGGCCCGTTGGGAAAGCCTTCAGAATTTCTTCACGTTCCCATCGAAGAACTTCGTAAAAAAAATTTTGTCTTTGTCGGCGGAGGCGTGGGTATAGCGCCTGTATATCCGCAGGTAAAATGGCTTTATAACCATGGAGTAAAAGTAGACGTAATCATTGGCGCCCGCTCCCGGAATATGCTGATCCTGGAAGAGGAATTAAGGGCTGTATCCGGTCATTTATATACCACTACCGATGATGATACGGGCGAACGGCAGGGATTGGTTACCGATGTATTGCGGGAACTGATCACCCTGGAACATAAACATTATGATGAAGTAGTCGCTATCGGACCGATGATCATGATGAAATTTGTGGTGGATGTGGCTAAGGAATTCCATATCCATTCCACTGTCAGCCTCAACTCATTGATGATTGACGGCACGGGGATGTGCGGGGCATGCAGGGTCACCATTGGAGGTAAAAGACGCTTCACCTGTGTGGATGGTCCCGAATTTGACGGAGAACTGGTCGATTTCGATGAATCGATGCGACGCCAGGCTATGGCAGCCAACAAAGAAGGCCGCCGGATCATTGAAGATGAAGAGATCGCAGAGGATCATGTTTGCCATATAGGCGGTGTGTCGGATGAACATCCCGATCGCAAAAAAAGAATCCCCGTCCGGAACCAAGACCCGTCGATAAGAATCCATAATTTTGATGAAGTATGTCTCGGCTATAGCGCGGAAGAGGCCATTATGGAAGCACGGCGCTGCCTCCAGTGCAAACGGCCTCCGTGTGTAATGGGCTGTCCCGTCAGGATAAAAATCCCGCAGTTCATTAAAAAAGTGGCGGAAGGAAATTTCGACGAAGCGGCCCGTATTATTGACGAAGATTCGGCCCTGCCAGCTGTTTGCGGACGGGTGTGTCCCCAGGAAACCCAATGTGAATTACCTTGTATTGCCGGGATCAAAGGTGATGCCATCGCCATAGGAAAATTAGAACGTTTTGTCGCGGATTGGTCACGGGAACAAAAACTCGCTTTTGACAAACCCGGTAATGCCAACGGAATGAAAGTGGCGGTGATCGGCAGCGGACCCGCAGGTATCACATGTGCCAAAGAATTATTGATCCGCGGATATGAAGTGACAATCTTCGAAGCCCTGCATGAATACGGCGGTGTTCTTGTATACGGTATTCCTTCTTTCAGGTTGCCGAAAGACACGGTCGTGCGGCACGAGGTAGAAAACGTACGTAAACTGGGAGCCCGTTTCGAAAACAATATTATTATCGGAAGAACCGTCACGGTAGATGACCTCTTTGAAAAAGAAGGATTTAATGCCGTATTTATAGGTTCCGGGGCAGGTTTACCTAACTTTATGAATATACCGGGTGAAAACCTGAACGGTGTAGTATCCGCCAATGAATTTCTTACCCGGAATAATCTGCTTTTCGCTTATCGCCAGGGATATGATACACCGAATAACGTGGGTAAAAAAACAGCGGTCGTCGGAGGTGGGAATGTCGCCATGGATGCTGCCCGCACCGCCCGCAGATTGGGTTCTGAAGTTTCTGTTATATACCGCAGGAGCGAAGCGGAACTTCCCGCCCGTCTCGAAGAAGTGGAACATGCCAAAGAAGAAGGAATCGAATTCTATATGCTGACCAATCCGGTGGAAATCCTGGGCGATTCAGAAGGATGGGTAAACGGAATCAAATGTATACGGATGCAACTGGGAGAACCTGATTCTTCCGGCAGGCGACGCCCGGAGCCCATTGAGGGATCTGAATTTGTCATAGATTCTGATTTTGTGATTATGTCTATCGGAACATCGCCGAACCCCCTGATATCCAATACGACGCCAGGTTTGGAAATCAACAAGTGGGGTTGCATTGTAGCCGAAGATACCACGGGCCAAACTTCCCGCGAAGGTGTTTTTGCCGGAGGAGATGCCGTCAGTGGCGCTGCCACCGTCATCTTAGCCATGGGCGCCGGGAAATCCGCCGCGAAAGCTATCGATGAATATTTGATGAATAAAAAAAATCAATAAACCGAAGATATTAAAGTCTGATATCCGGATAAAACATCTATGTCATGAATCCAAAAGCAACATCACTGGAAAACCTACTTTCACTATTCCCCGACCATCTCACCGAAGAACAGAGAGCGAAGGCCCAAACTCTTTTTTACAAAGAACTGGCTTTGGAAGCTCATGCTTTTTACGGTGGAAAAATGCAAACTATTCCAAAGGCTCCGATATACGGTTTTAACTGGTTTAATGCATGGTATACACCGGGTGTTTCCGCGATATCCACTACGATCCGAGACGATAATGATCAGTCTTTCACTCTTAGCAACCGGCGTAACCTGGTCGCTGTGGTCAGTGACAGCACCCGCGTACTGGGAGACGGTGATTGTACGCCGCCGGGCGGTTTAGGTGTTATGGAAGGGAAAGCCATGCTGATGAAATACCTGGGTGGTGTAGACGCCGTTGCCTTATGTATGGATAGCAGGAATGAAAAAGGAGAACCGGATGCCGATCACATCATCCGGTTTGTCAAAATGCTACAACCCAGTTTCGGAGCCATTAACCTGGAGGATATTTCCCAACCTAATTGTTATAAGGTTCTGGATGTATTAAGAGAAGAATGTGATATTCCCGTCTGGCACGACGATGCGCAGGGTACGGCTTGCGTAACGCTTGCGGGAATTCTGAATGCCCTGGAGTTGGCCGGCAAGAATATAAAGGAAATTAAGATCGTGCTCTATGGTGCCGGAGCCGCCAATACCAGTATCGCCAGATTGCTTATTAAAGACGGCGCGGACCCCGGCAAGATAATCCTGTTTGATGAACACGGCACTTTACATGACCGGCGGACCGATTACCGTGATAATCCGTTATTTTATCCTCAATGGGAGTTATGCCGGATTACCAATCCGAACCATATACTCACTCCCGAAGATGCTTTTGAAGGAGCTGATATGGTAATCGGACTGTCAAAACCGGGTCCGGGAACCATCAAACCGGAATGGATTTCCCGAATGGCGGAGAAGTCCATTGTTTTTGCCTGTGCCAACCCCGTTCCCGAAATATATCCGTTCCAGGCTCATGATGCCGGAGCCTATATCGTGGCTACCGGACGCGGCGATTTTCCCAATCAGGTCAATAACTCTATTTGTTTTCCTTCCATACTGAAAGGCACTCTCCTGGTCGCGGCAAGTAAAATAACGGACGGAATGGCCATCAAAGCGGCGCATTCCATTGCGGATTTTGCTAAAAAAAGAGGTATTTCAACGGAAAATATCATTCCTAATATGATGGAAACAGAGTTATTCCCGCATGTTGCGGCGGATGTAGCCATGCAGGCTATTGAAGATCAGGTGGCCAGGATAAATTTGAGTTGGGAAGAAGTATTTCATAAAGCTAAAAAAGATATTGAAAATTCGCATGCTATTGTGCAATTATTACAACAGGAAGGATATATAGAAGAATTTCCGGAAGAGAAAATCACGGAGATTATTAAAAAAGTATGCCGGTTGGTCTGATTTCTATTCAGATATTTCCACTTGTTGTTAAAACCGATCCATCATGTCTAAATCAACTTTTTATTGCCGGAATTGCGGTGCCCAGGCATCCAAATGGCTGGGTAAATGTCCTTCCTGCGGGGAATGGAATACCTTCGAAGAGGAAGTGATTGAGAGAAGTGCCAAAACCAAAGGTAATTCCGGTATTGCCGTTCCTACTAAAAGTAAACCCAAGCTCATTGAGGAAATCTCATTATTGGAAATCCCCAGAATACCAAGCGGATTTTCAGAACTGGACAATGTACTCGGCGGCGGTATTGTGGCCGGATCCATGGTTTTGTTAGGAGGCGAACCCGGTATCGGCAAATCTACTTTACTCCTGCAAATGGCGCTGGCCGTAAAAAATTGCCGGGTATTGTATGTGTCCGGGGAAGAAAGCGAAGGGCAACTCAAAATGAGGGCGGAAAGACTTTCTCCCCTAACTCAGCATCCTCAATGTTATATTCTTACGGAGACAGTGACACAGAATATATTTCAACATGTGGAAAATTTAAAGCCGCAATTGATCATTGCCGACTCTATCCAGACCTTGCAAAGTAACCTGCTCGATTCTGCAGCCGGTTCGATCTCCCAGATCAAGGAATGCGCGGCGGAATTCCAGCATCTTGCGAAAACAACGGCTATACCGGTCTTTCTGATCGGACATATCACCAAAGACGGATCTTTGGCCGGACCGAAGGTTTTAGAGCATATTGTCGATACGGTACTCCAGTTTGAAGGCGACCGGCATTACGGTTACCGGATTGTGCGATGTGTAAAAAACCGCTTCGGCTCCACTTCCGAGCTGGGCATTTTTGAAATGAACGATCGTGGCTTACGGGAAGTCCTAAACCCGTCGGAAATATTGATTTCCCAAAAAGAGGAAGAATATAGCGGCAGCGCCGTAGCCGCGATTATGGAAGGGAACAGGCCGATGATGATCGAGACGCAGGCGCTGGTCAGTTCGGCCGTATACGGTACGCCCCAGCGTTCTGCTACCGGTTACGACCTGCGAAGAATGAACATGTTGCTCGCAGTGCTGGAAAAACGGTGCCAGTTCAAGTTAGGAGCCAAAGATGTTTTCCTGAATATCGCAGGGGGAATTCATGTCGAAGACCCGGCCATCAACCTGGCGATCGTAGCCTCCATCCTTTCTTCCGCGACCGATATTCCCATCGACGCCAAAACCTGCTTCGCGGGAGAGATGGGACTAAATGGAGAAGTGCGGGCAGTGTCCCGTATCGAACAACGCATTGCGGAAGCCGACAAACTGGGATTTACCCGCATGTTTCTCTCAAAATATAATCTCAAAGGTATCAAACGCGAGAATCTTTCCATTCAGCTTCTTCCGTTAGCCAATATTGAGGAGATATTCCGGCATTTATTTGAGTAAAAATAGATTATATATTCATTTTACAGCGTATTCCTCCCCTCACCCAGATACCGGGTTGTTCCAGGTCTCCCAAATCAAAATATTTCTGATTCAAGACATTGGATATATCCAGGTAAAAATTAAGTATCTTATAAGTATACTGTATTCTGATATCCAGTAACCAGTAATCAGGAAATGTTGCCAGCCGGCCTTCCGGATTTTGTTTATAAGATGTATATTCGCCCTTCCTTTTATTATAGGAAAGGGCATAATCCATTTCCAGGCCTTTTATGATCCGGTGTCCGAAACGCAACGTCAGCCGGTGGATAAGATGATCTAAGGTATAACGCGACTGGTATCCTTTACTTTCTTTATTCGAATTTAAATAGGAATACTGGAGAATTACATGGGAGATAAAGAAATCAGAATTAACATGATTACGGGGAAAATACTCCAGCATGATTTCAGCACCCAGGAACCGGATATCGGTATGATTAACAGTCCGCCACAGATAATCCGTATCCGATTTGATGTAATCGATCATATGGATTCCCCAGCGGTTGAATAAAGCGATATTGGCATTCAGGTAAGCCGGTAAGGCCCGTTGCTTCCTCCATTTCACGTTAAAGCCCATTTCCACGGTATAAGCTTTCTCCGGCAGAAGATCGGGATTACCCTGTATGTCACCCGTTTTGTAATAAAGATCCGTAAACGTCGGCATCCTCATCGTCCCGGAGCCGGAAAGATAAATCTTCTCCGTAATGAAATGGCGGCCTATGGACCGGGGCTTGAAACGATAGGATACATATCCGGCGGGCAGGAAATAGATCTTCTTTTTAATATCGGTAAAATGCTGAATCAGTAAAGTAAGCTCGGCTTCCCATCCTTTCCGCGTATAATATTGGGAAGCTGATATACCTATGTTACCCCGTGTACGACGATGGGTGTAGAAAATACTGTCCTTATAGGAAGAGATCGGTTCTCCCAATTCATATCCGAGTGATGTGCTGACAATATCTTCCAGACGAATATCCGCGCTTAGGGAGGTTTTACCGGCTATGGTGCGAAAGGCCAGAAAGAAATTTGCTCCGCCGATCTGGGTCCGGTGATAATTATTTTTTTTCGGATCCTGTGCTTTTACCAATTCAAAACAATCCATATTATTCCGGTAATAAACAGACGGAGACCATTCCACTTTTCCTTTATGAATCCATTTTACGCTGGTCAGGAATGTATGAAGGGATTCATACTGATCGGGGAAACGCAAGGAATAAAAACCATTGGCTCCGTATTGTTTGCCGGAGTAACCCGCCTGGAATTGCAATTCTCCTCTTTTAAAATGACCTATCGTTTGATAATAGGCATTCGTGATATTGAAATCGGTATTGTGGATATACCCGTCGGATTGAGTGTAATTTACCGACAATAAATGGGAGAAAGGACCGGTACTGATATTGAGTGCGGCACTTGTATTCAGTAATCCGTACATTCCTCCGGTAAGTTCCATGGCCACGGAATTGACGGTATCCGGACGGGTAATAATATTAATCAATCCCGAAAAAGGAGAAGTACCGTAAAGAAATGCCGTGGTATTGTTGTAAAGCTCGATTTTGTTGATAATCCCCGGTGTAACAGGAAGGTTAAGGGTGTAATGCCCGGTTTGGGGATCGGTGAAATTAATACCGTTTAAAAGGACCATGGTCTGGTCGAAATTGCCCCCTCTGTAGCTTATATCAGCCTGAACGCCAAGAGGGCCGCGGCGCCGGATATCAATGCCCTGCAATTGGTTCAAAAGGTCATTGAGATCCTGGACGGGGACTCGCTCAATCTCTTGTTTGGTGAGTGAAACCTGTAATAAAGTACTTTCCAGTTGTTGCGTATCAGGGCTTTCTTCCGCCGACACTAAAATTTCCTTAAGGACATGTGACGATGAATCCGGCTGGCTTTGTGCCGCTCCTTTGGTAGGTTTGCCGATAAACGAACATCCCATCGCAATAGCCGATATCACGACCAGTTTGTGTAAAGAGTTGAATACCGCGTATTTTTTCCGGCTCCATCGCTTAAAATGGGTAATCTTTACCTTTTGATAATTTTTTCTCATAACATAAGTTTTTAGTGATTAATAGATTAATAATTCCGCTTTATTTTCAAATAAAGCGTGCAAATGTAGAAAAAAAGTTATCAGTGAGCTATTCGCTCCAAATCATTTTTTTAAGGAATTCTTTGTACCCTGTCATGAATTCCTCGCTGAACTGATCGGGAGCGTAGATATATTCCCATATTAGTCCCTTTAAGAAAGCGTTGACCGTAAACAAAGAATTTCGTTCATCCTTAGCCGGTATTCTTTTACCAAAATACCTGAAAATCAGTAACTGACGGTTTTTATACCGGGAATTATCAAATTTGGTTCTGAGAAATTCTTTAACAACCGGTTGAAATATGAGGCGGTAGTAGAGCTGAAATTCTTCTCTCCGTGTGATCAACATAGCAAAAAAATCATCAAGGAATTTTACCGCTTCTTCATCCGTTACTTCTCCGTCCCGGTCCGGATCGATGATTTCGGCAAATTCTTCACTCAGGGTTTCCATAATATTTTGAAGCAGATCATCTTTACTTTCGAAGTAATTGTAGAGAAGACCTTTTGAAATTCCGGCAGTTTTACCGATCTGACTGATCGAGGTATTATCATAACCCTGCTCGGCAAATAATTTAAGCGCTGTATTTTTAATTAAAGATCGTTTGCTTTCCCTTATTTCCTCATATTGGGCTTCGGTCCGTGGCATGATAAGAAGATTACGTAATTTTATTGACTGAATGTTCAGACAAAAATAGTCTAAATTATACAATTAGCTATATCTGAAAGAGAAAAAAGATCGATATAGTATCAATTCTGGCTGTATACAATTATTGATTAACCTGTATTATCGATTAAAAAACTACTCTTGCATTCGATTAGCCAACTCCTAAATGGGTAATTTAAGATATTAGCAAGACTATCAAACTTAAATATGATTTACAGTATATATTTTATCACTTCTCTCCTACCATATCCTTAGCCATCTGCAGAAATTCCCGGTCAACATCGAAAATCTCGGCGATTTTGAGGGCTTCCATAGGAACATCGTCACTGCTGGTTTCTACCAGGGAAAAATCCATATAATCGTTCAATGTGTGAGGTGTAATATTCTTTGTAATACCGTCAATAGTCAGTCCTTTTACCCGCAACTTACGTGCAGAATTAAAACTGCCGCTGTAATGGGTACTGATCAGGCACATGACATGATATTCCGACATAATCCGGATAAAGGCGCTTACGATTGCTTTACCTTCTTCCGGATTGGTGGTACGGGCTAATTCATCGATCAGAACAAGTAATTTTTTACCATTTTTTGCTTTCCTGATTATCTGGTTGACCCTTATTATTTCTTCTGCAAAAGAAGAGAGACCGTTAACCTCTGAATGATGGTCGCCTATACTGACCGATACTTCGTCTACCATCATCACGGCCGCTTCTTCTGCCGGTACATAAAACCCGAATTGGAAGAGATACTGTGATAATGCCACAGTTTTCAGCAATACTGTTTTCCCCGACATATTTGCTCCCGTGATAAGGCATGGAGCGGAATAGAGATCAATATCAATCGCCTGGAATTCCTTGGAAGATTCTCTTAGGATATTCTGAACAGCCGGATTAAATAACCGGATATAACTGGTTTTTTCATTGGATATTACGGGTTTACTAAAACCTAAAGCCAGGGCTTGGGCGGCTTTGCTCCATAAAATATCCAGCAAACCAATCTGATCTAAATTATACTCCAATAATTTTTGGTACGGAAAAAGCTTTTCAGCAAGATCAGTCCGTATAAGATCTTCCCGCTTTATACTTTCCCAACGGTATTCTTCCGCTTTCTCCGGATCTGGAGCGGAACTTATTTTCTTCCTCAGTTTTTCCAATTCAGGATCATAGGAAGAATAGATATAGAAATGCGGGATACCAGTATTCTCTGGATCTAGCAAACGGATGACCGGTTCAGCATCGGTTATCGGGACGGATGTAAAATCAGTATCTTTCAAATAAACGGTTATCTGCCGGGTGAGCAGACAAAATTTCTTGATCTCGAAAAGTTCTATATCATCCAATACCTGTTTTTGTCCCAGACGGGTAATCGTTGAAGAGATATCGTTGATCTCCTGTAAAGTACGGTTAATCAAACGGATGGCTGCAGCATTTTTTTCCTGTTTCAAAAACAGGATATTTTCTTCCAATAGGTCCAATTCCCTTTGCAGGACAGCAGCATCAGTAATGAACGTCTGGTGCAATAATCGCTTTCGTCCCACAGGAGATTGAAGTTGAAGATGTTCATAGATGAACTTCAAACCACTAACTTCCTGCAGACATGTTTTAAATGATTTCATACGATTTATTTTTTAGCGCACTGATTCTCCTGAATCTCCGTTACTTCTGTTTCATCTGAGAGCATTAGCATGATAAATTGTCTGATTTAATATTATATACCGGAATATGGAGACATTCTTTCAAACTCTCCTTCAGTTTTTCAGAATCTAAAATATATCCCGCAGGTGAAACCGGATTAATGCAAACGGCGATCAGTTTTGTTTTAAGGAGCACTTTGATCTTACCTCCTTTTTTCAAAAAAGCATTAACGGATTCCGGACTTGCGAAAATACGGGTAAAGTCCTTTACGATCAATACCAGATCGGTTATGTTCTTCTGGAGGCGCAAAGTATCTAATAATTTATCGCTCACCGCGCCGCTGACAAACAGTTTATTCCCATATTCAGAAAGCTTTTCTTTGTATTGGCCTATCAGGAAGGTGGAGGGAATATGCAGATTATGAAGATTTCCTTCCTCATCGATGCTCCGGATTCCGTTTTCTATTTCGAGAAGTTCATCCTGTAACGGTGTATCATATTGAGGAAGATTGATCAGGGAATACATGAATTTGGTTTTCCTTACCAGTTCGGGAATATTGGGCGATAACGCGGCTCCCGTTGTGAGAATAATACTTTCAGTGACCGAAGGGGAACCGAAACTACGCCGGGACAAAGCGCCATCCACTAATGTAATATCTACCCGGTACTTTTCCATATCCCGGACCACTTTTTTAAGCCATCCAGTATTGCCGGGTCCGGAAAGGATAATCTTCCCTTTTACTTTTACCCTGCCGGTAATAAGTCTGCCTAAGGCCGTTTGTTGTGTAGAAACATCCAGGATTTCCGACACCAGTTGCTTTTCATGGTAATGCTTTTCGGAAGTAGCGAAAACCATATTTTCGAATAATTCTATTTCGGGTTTATGCGTACTGGTCACCTGGTCCGTGGTCTCTCCGTCTATTCCGACAGAAGTAACCGCTATCGGCCTGTTGATTTGATGAATCCTGCGAATAATATAATTCAGCGTTTCGGTCTTGCCGGTATTTTTTTCCATACCCACAATCGACAGGCTTTTATATTGTAATATGTCCTCAATGAAGGGCATTTTAGTGCCTTTTCTTACGCGCCAGATTTTCAGGTTCCAGAGCTAGCCGGTCTCCCCTAAGAAGTCCTGCCACACCTTCCGCTTCATCATTTTTATCGCTGCATCCTTCACAATTGCATTCGTTTACATAATCCAAAGGCTCCGTATAGGTAGTAATAACACCTTCAAAATTGCGAAGCACTACCCTACCCGGACTTTGAGAGATGACATAAG
>CALECM010000064.1 GCA_937949745.1 uncultured Bacteroidales bacterium
ACCTCTTGCCTTAACCGAAGGATCCACAAAGTACCAAATGGTTTTTATTCGGCCCTTGATGATCACATTCATTTCTATATCCCACAGGATGCCGGCCGCCTGGATCAGTATGGTGCGGACTGGGGTAAGCTCAAGAAATCAGGCAGTCTGGGTGATGGTGACCTGGATATGACAAAACCCCTCTACCTTGGTTTTGATTCCAATGCAGCTATTAACTCCCTGGTGGTTGGTCAAGTGGATAAGGATAAGAACTTATGCCGGGTCATCAACTCCATGTTTGTGAAGACACCAAAAAAAATGAAAGAACTGGTAGAAGAGTTTTGCGATTATTACTCTCTGTATATTAATAAGGAGATTATTGTCTATTATGACCATACATTCAAGTGGACTGATGGAAAGAGCAGTGACCGGCTTATCGATATCATTATGGCAACGTTAAGGGCTAAAGGGTGTGCCCGTTGCAGGGCTGTGGACGTAGGGCAGGCGCCTGCCCATGCCTGGAAACATGAAATGATCGATCTTACCCTGAAAGGATCCAAGCAGGGAATGCTTTTCTTCCGGTTTAATCAGATCAATACCGAATACCTGAAGATCGCCATGGAGCGTACCGGCATCAAGATCGGCAGAAACGGTTTTGAGAAGGATAAAAGCGTTGAGCATACACCGGATACTGCCGACAATCCAGATGAGCATAAAACACACATTACCGATGCCTTTGATACCCTTTGGTATGGTGTCAATTACCATTATGTAGGATCTGCGATCTCAGCGATCGGCGGGGTTCATTTTTTAGGTCGGTAACTCAAAATTTCTTTTTTCCGCAATAATTTATTAAATCATTTCGCCCGGCATATTACGCAATTTTAATCTTAATTAGCGGTGTCGCGCTGCAGGGCGCGGCGGGCTCTTCTTTCAGAAAAAGGATTTTCCCAAAATTTTCCGGCCTTCAAAAATTTATCCACTCCTTAATTGCTCTTTTTTTGGCCGGAATTAATGATTTCAATTCTTTACCACTTTTTTGTCCTTTGTGCTGCTGTATAAGGCATATATTTTTGTACTGAGGATTAGAATTAATGAAAAAAACACTTCACCACCGGCACCTGAATTCTCTTATCGATGATAACGGGAAAACCCGTTTCGATTTGAAGTATGTCAAGAGATCAACTGGTGAGATCATCTCTCTAAAAGGTTGGGTTTGTACTTCCTGGCATAGTGAGGGTGACACGCTGAACATAAGAAACCCCGAGAATGGTGAAGTAAGGAAATTAAGGCGAGATCTGATCATTGAATTTAATGGTAGAGAAATTATAATGTAATGTCAAAGCAGCTTAACATGAAAGGCACTACCGCTTTTCTTCCAAAATCTCAATCGGTTGTGATACAGGCACTGGATAATGTACTGGATCCGTTTACCATTGATAAAGATGCAAAATCCGTAAATGTAAAACCGGTTAAAGAACTAAATACCGGTATCAATAGCAATATTGAAATCCCGTTTGTGGAGTGGGGAATCGGCAACGATCTTCCGATCAAGATTATAAAACGCATTCAAGACAACATCCAGCTGGGAGCCAATACCAATTATAATGTTCTTACCGGTTATGGGCAGGGGATAATGGTTGTTAAAAAGGTGAAAGTAAACGGTAAGGTAGAATATGAAGAGCAGCTGGAAAGCGAGCAACCCGCCATTTATGAATTCCTGGAGAATAATAACTATGAACGGATTATTTACGATAGTATCCTGGATCTTGATATGTTCAGCCGTTCTTACCGCGAGCTCATTTTCTCCCGGGAAAACAAACTGGTACGCATTGCCCATAAAGAAGCCTCGTATAGCCGGGTTTCCCAAATGAATGAGAAGAGTAAAATAGAATACCACGGATATAACTACCAATGGCACAAACGCAATCTTAATACCGTATCGGTAACCAAACTCCTGGATGAAGAGTGTCCGCAAACGGATTTGAAAATAAGGAGAGGTAAATTACCAGGTACCGATGGCAAATCACAAATAGAAAAAGACACCTTCAGGTACATTCTTCCTTTGGGTTTACCAACACCGGCGCGGGTTTATTATCCCAATCCGTTTTACTGGAGTGTGTTTCGTATGGGCTGGGATCAGATCGCCAATGTGATTCCCAAATATAAGACAACCCTGATGCGCAACAAGATTCAGGTACCCTATATCGTATATATATCCGAGTCCTTTTGGGAAAAGCTTTATATGTGGGAAAATGCTTCAGATGATGATAAGAAAAAGGAAGGCCGAAAAAAATTCTTAAAGCAACTGGACGAATTTCTGGCTGGTGCAGAAAATGCCGGCAAAGCCTTTGTTACAGAGTTTGTGTATAACAATCATACCGGCAGTGAAATGAAAGATATCGTTATCGAGCCACTAAAAAAATCCGGAAGTGCTACCGAAGGAGGGGATTGGATTGAAGATAACGAAGAGGCAACCAATATGATTTGCCTGGCTAAATTAAACCATGTAAGTTTAATAGGTGCCGCTCCCGGAAAGAACTCCAAGATTAACGGCACTGAGGCTCGCGAACTCTTTATTATAAAACAAGCTATGATGCAGCCCATCCGCAATGAACTGGTGAAGGATCTATATATGGCCAAATATTTCAATGGATGGGATCGTGACTTGCACTTTATAATACCCAATATAGAGCTTACCACCCTTGACAAGGGAACCGGAGCGGTGAAATCAATCGGATCACAAGCAATTTAAATGGAAATGAATATTTTAAAAGATACTGAAACTTTAAAAAAATACACCAAGGTAAATGCATCCCTTCCGGATGAATCCTGGCGGCATTTGATTCCGGATGTGGTTTACCGTTATATCCTTCCTTTAACAGGTGGAGAAGTGTTTAAACTCGCTAATGATTTTGCCGGTTCTTCTTCTCAGGATCCGGAGATGAAGGCACTACTTGAGCTCATTGAAAGACCGGTTGCCTGTTTTCTGATGGATATGTACGCCATCGAGGGCTCCATTGCCGTCGGTGATGCAGGCCACACGGTTATCCGCACGGAGAAACAGGCGCCGGCATCTGATTATAAGATTCGTAAATATCGGGAAAGCGAACTGGCCCGGGCTTATAACGGAATTGAAATCCTTCATTTATTTCTTATTGAACGATCTGATAAAGAGCCGCTAAAAACTTGGACCAAAAGTGAAGCCTACAATCTCGTTATCAATAATTATCTGAATACGGCTAAGGATTTTCAACTTCATGGCCTGGTACATATCGATAATAACCGTTTGTTCTTGGAAAATAACCGTGCCCTTATGAGTATGGTGGAGGATGAATACATCACCACAAGAATATATCCGGATATAGTGATTAGGTTAAAATATTATGCCAAAGGTGACCAATCTATAATCCTTAAAAACCATGAGATTAGGTTGCTTTCTTTAGTTCGAAAATTTATAGCCCAACGGGTTGCCCAGATTGTAACCGAGAGCAGTGATAACAAAAATGATAGTTATTATTTTCTAAAATCCATTTATGCCAATAGTTATGATGTTCACTCTTACTTTAAGAAGCAATCAACTCTTTATTTATCACAAATAAACAACCACCTAAAAACACATCCCGACCTTGGCCATGCAACACATGATTCAGATATGAATCATCCTCACAGTAGTTTTTTTAATACCATCGGATAAAATAATTTTATATGAGAACTATACAATTAAATGATGATACCTTCCAGATCCCATCCTCCTGGAATGAACTCTCCCATGAAACATTAATGCTTTTGGCCGCTCAGTCTGCCAGGGGAATAGAAATACATGAACTTAAAACCAAAGTACTTCTCCATCTTTTGGGTGCCAGGATCTATCCGGGAATAAAAACCGGTGAGGGCGGCTATTTATATCCGGTATATATCGGGAAAAAGGTCTATAATCTTTCAGTTCAGGATATCCATGAGATGAACCAGTATGTGGACTTCCTTTTTGAAACCAAAATTATAAATGAAGGGAAGAAGAAAATCGAAAAGACTTCACTATATCCTTTGTTATATAAGTGTCCGTATAAAATATTACCATGCGGATGTAGTAAAAATTTGGATAATCCCGGCGATATGCTGGTAAATCTTACCTATGAAGAGGCTGTTAATCTGCAGGTGATCCATACGGCTATGCGCAATGATTTCTGGGATAATATTAACAAGCTTCTGGGTATCCTTTTCCGGGACCGCAGTAAAAAATTTGATGCCGGGCAGCTCAATAAATACGCAAATGACGTCATCAAGACCTCAAATAATGTCAAGATGATTGCCTATTGGTTTTATGTCGGATCCATGAATTATATCGCCCAGAAATTTACGACTGTCTATAACAGATCCGGTGAAGTTAAAAAAGTCGGCCATGTTTTTGATCAGCAGATGGAACTCGCAGTGGAGCTGGCCGGCAAAGATGCCACTAAAATAAAAGATTTAAATAAAACCCTTTACTGGGATGTGCTATATACTATAGAGAAGTCAAATAAAGATGCTGAAGAGATAAGGAAAAATAACCCCAAAACCAGTAAGAAGAAATAAAATGTACGATCACTACCAGGTAATGAGGCATATTGCCGGAACGCCATTAATAGACCATACCGAAGAAAAACCCCGCTTTTTCCGTGCATCCAATATTATGGAAATCGAAGAGCTTTTCCAAAGCCAAAGCCTTGCCAAGATATCAGGACTTATCGCCATGGATAATGATGATATTAAATTCAGCGAGAACGATAATAACGAGAATATTTCAAGGGCATACTATTCCGCTGTGATTTTTGCCGGCTACAAGGAAGGAGATATCCCATCCTGGCTAAACGCTAAAACATGGTGCCGGCAGACAGCCATTAACATTAAGGATCTGCTGCAGGTTTACAGGAAAAGCCATAGCCATGGATTTACACCAAATGAAACACTTCATGATTTTGCCATCTTCTCCCTTGGGCGGTTATTTGATTTTTGGGCTGTTCAATTAAATTTCACTGTTACCCAAATATACTGCCCTGAAGTTTTCACCGATGAATATTTATAACTATGAATAACCTGCTTCTTTTCCTTCATGAAATACTGGATGTGGCCCTTGGATGGGTTAAAACCATAGTGAATATGGTTACCACTGTTCCAGGTGTTATGGTAAGTATAATTACTTTTTTTTTAAATTTAATCATAGGAAATGAAATGGCTTTCTATGCTGCATTTGTGGCAATATTTTTTGATTTATTCTGGGGATCTGTTGCAGCTATTAAAAGAAAGAAGTTCATTCTATCGTGCATGCTGACCAAAACATTCACCAAGTTATTCCTCTATGTTTCTGTATTTATCATGGTATTATTTCTTGAGAAAGGATTAAATGATGATTGGTACCTGGGCACTCGTCTAGTATGCACGTTTGCTGCCGGCTGTGAACTATGGTCCACTATGGCTAATATGCTTATTGTGAAACCCGATTTTCCATTCATTTCATTACTCCGGAAATCATTAACCGGTGAAATTGCTGAGAAAATGAAACTCTCAAAAGAAGAAGTAGAAGCAGAATTTAATAAATACACCAGAAAGAAAAATGGCAAACATTGATAAATTACTTCCGATCGTAAGTAAGTGGTGCGGCGGATATGTAAACGATCCGACTGATAACGGAGGTCCTACCAATCGTGATATCACGCTGGCTACTTTCCGGAGCGTTTACGGTCAATATATGACCATTGAGGATTTAAAACGGATGACAGATAACCAGTGGCGGTATATTTTAAAAACCAGGTATTGGGACCGGTGGCGCGCCGATGAAATCATAAATCAATCCATTGCCAATATTCTAGTGCAATGGGTGATCGGATCCGGAATCCATGGCATAAAAAAACCCCAGAGGATTCTGGGAGTTAAGGCGGATGGAATCGTGGGGCCGGTTACTCTGGCCGCTGTAAATAGTGCGGATCCAAAAGTACTATTTGATAAGTTGTGGAATGCACGTAAAGACCACTTTGAATCCATCGTAAGGATTAATCCAACCCAAAAGAAATATTTAAAAGGCTGGCTAAACCGGCTTAATGATTTTAAATACCAGGAGTAATGGAATTATACACTCTTGAGAAGTGGGCCCAATATGTGATTGAACGATGGGAGAGTAAGGTCGTTTCGCTGAACATAGGTGATACCTATCAATTGCTTCATAGTTTTGCCAGCACAGTTTATTTAGAATCCGGAGGAGATACGGCTCGAGTAAATTTTTTATTCAATTATTATGGCAAATTTGTTGACATGGGGGTAGGGAATGGAATCACCCTTGAAAATCGATGGAATAAGGAGCATGCCAGAAAACGTAAACTATGGTATACTCCTGTTTTTTTCGGACAGGTTAAACGCCTAGCGGAAATCCTTGCACGTAATTGTGCCAGAAGAACCATAATGTCAATAAATACTTTCGAAGTAAACTAAAGTAATTTTTCATTCATTATTGCATGATATTTCTTTACTTTTGCAAGCGAGTAGGAAATATTAAATTTATGTATGGTTTAGTTGACGTAAACAACTTTTATGCAAGTTGCGAGCGTGTTTTCGATCCATCTTTAAATGGAAAACCCATTGCTGTGCTCAGCAATAATGATGGATGTGTTATTGCCCGAAGCAACGAAGTAAAAGCATTGGGTATAAAAATGGGGGCTCCAGAATATCAGATCATATCAAAAATACAGCAATATGGAATTGTATTATTTTCCAGCAACTATACCTTGTATGGCGATATGTCCACCCGGGTTATGCAAATACTGGGCGGATTCGTACCTGAAATGGAAATTTATTCAATAGATGAAGCTTTTCTGGATTTCCACGGTATGATAATTAACATTAATGATTATGGAAATAAAATTATAACTACAATTAAGCGCAATACAGGATTACCGGTTAGCTTGGGAATTGCCAACACAAAAACACTTTGTAAAGTGGCGAATAAATTCGCAAAAAAATATAAAGGATACAACGGTGTTTGCATCATCGATACCGAAGAAAAGAGAATCAAAGCACTCAAATTGACTGAAATCGGTGATGTGTGGGGAATAGGTAAAAAGTATAAAGCTAAATTAAATAAACTTGGTGTTTACAATGCTTATGATTTTACCAAGCTTAGCCGAACACTTGTGCGAAAACGAATGACAGTAGTGGGGGAAAAATTATGGCTGGAGCTCCATGGTATTCCCGTAAAAGGAATAGAAAAATTGATTCCGTCCAAAAAGCAAATTTGCACTTCCAGATCATTTGGTAAAATGATAACCTCATATGATGAAATTAAAGAGGCAGTATCTACTTACGCCGGAATTTGCGCAGAAAAAATTCGTGAGCAAAAAGGATCCGCAGTATCTTTGAATGTATTTATTCATACTAATAATTTCCGTAAGGATTTGCCACAGTATTCCCGGAATTGCGTAATAAACCTACCAATTCCAACCAGTAGCACGTTAGAAATCACGAGATACGCTTTAGAGGCTCTTAAGGTGATTTATAAAGATGGTTATAAATACAAAAAAGCGGGGGTAATTATTAATGAAATTACTTCGGATAAATCAACCCAGGCTAATGTATTTTATGATCTAGACCGAGAAAAACATACGAAATTAATGAAGGTATTGGATAGTGTGAACAGTGGCTTTATCCATAACGAGATCAAGCTAGGTGTTCAGATAGGCAGGTCGCCAGCTCATACCTGGGCGTTGCGACAACAAAAATTATCTCCTAAATACACAACTGATATTAAGGATATAATGGTTGTTAAGTGTCATTAATTACCGGTTGTAATGCTTAGAAATTGAATAAGTGATCACACCCCATACAATGAAATCTGTTTCCGGGAAAACCTCAATAGGCTTATAATTTTTGTTTGCAGATTCTAGAAATACCTTTTTATCTCGAATCCTTATGTATCTAATATTGAATTCCCCGTCTATATAACAGATGGCCATATCTCCATCTTTTGGTTCAATGGATCTGTCGATAATAAGTATATCGGAATCATTAATACAGGCATCTTTCATACTATCTCCTTCAACACGTGCAAAAAAGGTTGATGCCGGATGCTTAATGAGCTCTTTACCTAAGTCAAGTTTGTCATTGTAGTCTGCCGCCGGGGACGGAAAACCAGCGTGCACCCCTTCCGCAAATGTTAGGGTATTAATTTCGATTCCGGAAGGGAGATACAACGTGATTTTCATTTTTTCTTTTCCCACTACTACAATTTAATTTATATTTTGTTTAACAATATATTTAATATATATTAATATGTGCTTTTAAAATAGTATGAGTGAAAAGGTTATTAGATTGGCAGCCCGTTATGGTCGTAAATCTGATATCATTGAAATATAGTGCGCATCCAGTGGAAAACTTCCTAAAGCATGGAAAGTAATAAAATTTAGACAGGTAAATACCACAATCCATCCCTAAAACTTTTTAATTTCTTGTTGCAACTTTAATTTTCTTCCAAAAAATCGATATTTTTCGGAGCATTTCAAAAAATATTCTTATAACTTACTTATATTCAGATAGAAAAATTTAAATTAAAATTTTCAATCTATGACAAATTGTATTATGTTTACATTATAATAATCAACGGGGCGGCAACCCCATAAGTCTAACAAAAAAACAATTAAAATGAAAGCACAAAAATTGACAAAAACAGCAAAAACATTCCTTACTTATGGATTCAAAGGTGATAATAAATATCACACCTTAGTAATGGGTAGCGGTTGGAGTAATAAAAACTCAATGTATACCGCATTCGCAAAGCTTAATGCGGAATGTATTGATATTCAAGAAACCGGCAATGACGCACCGAGGGGTGGTCAGTTAGGCAATTACGAAATTGTGCATTTTAATGAAAATTTTTATGAAAAATACGGATGGTTTCTTGAAGAACTGGAAAATGAAAGAGAATGCGAAATTGCAAGGCAAACAGCCAAAGTAGAGGAAGAGGCGGAAATGATTGAAATTTTCAAAAAATATGTAGAAGACCATCCGGAGAAAATTGCGATATGGGAAGAATCTTTTAAAGAACTAAATAATAAAAAAATACGTATGCGGAAAACACGGATAGTTAACCAGGTAACGAAGACTTGTTATTGGGGCAATTATCGCATTTTTGAACAAGTTATAGGATAAATTAAAATCCCCTCGGCTCGGCAAAGCCATAATGAGGGGGATTACTTTTAAGTCTAACAACAACTAAAAGCTTATGACAAAAATACAACTTTTTAATAAGAAAAAGGGACGCATAAAATTAACAGATTTTATATATAAATATATTAGCAATTCCAAAAAGGGGGATTTATATAAAAACAGTTACCGCAATGTGGCAAATCATTTACTGAATTTTGAAAAAAAAACAGGGATCTTAATCTATACCGATAGTTTCTCTGAACAAGTTGCTGAAGAATTTATTTTATACTTAAAAACAGAGGGACGAATAAAAGGGAGCACAAATAGTAAAGGGTTAGGGCTGATGCAAAATACAATTAAAACCATAATTGATAAAATTGCAGCAATGATTAAAAGATCCGGCAGGCAAGGTTATCCTGTGAATTATGACTATGAATGTATCCAGGTAAGCGGAGAAGATCCCAACGCTGTATATCTAACCGTAGATGAGCTAAACAAATTAAATGAATTAGGAGGCTTATCAAAACAGTCTGAGGCCGTAAGGGATAGGTTTCTTGTCGGCTGTTTTACTGCATTGAGGTTTTCGGATTACTCTACAATAAATACATCAAACATTATAAAAGGAAATTTTGAGGTTAAAACTAAAAAAACGGGCACGAAAGTAATAATACCTATTCACCCAATAATAATTGATATCATAAAACGTAATAAAGGTGATTTGCCATCATTGCCAAGCCAGCAATCCTTCGGGAAAACGATAAAAAGAATTTGTAAAAAAGCAAAAATAGTACACGAAGTTCTTTATGAAAGAACTATAGGGACTAAAATTGTGAGGAAAAAAATGCCAAAATGGGAATTAGTCTCAAGTCACACAGCCAGGAGAACTGGAGCTACCAATATGTATATTTCCGGAATTCCAGTTTTTAGAATAATGTTAATTACTGGGCATAGAACAGAGCAGTCGTTTTTTAAATACATAAGAATAGGTAAAGAAGAAAATGCTATCGAATTGAAAAACTTTCTGTTTTTCAAAAATGATTATCTTTACTCCAAAATTAGAAATGACAACACGTGAATTATTCGATCAGGTAACTTCTGAAAGAGGTTGGTATAAACCTTTAGGATGGACATGGCAGAAAGCATCAAAATATAAGAATAGGGCAAAGAAAGGAGATCTATCTGAAGGAAAAATGTATGAAATCCTCGTTTCACTTGGGTATGTGTATTCTTGGAAAAAAACTTAATTTAGCTGAATTAAACTGAATCAACAATAAAACATGACCAATATTATCAAAATATCACTCATAGGAGGCTTGACTCTTTTCAGTATATTTTTACTGACATTATTATTTGGAGAAAGCAAGATCGGGATAATAATAACTCTTGGCATTATCCTGATAGGCGGGTTATTACACAAGAAAACCCGAACTCCAAAATGATTTCAGTCACTTTGATGTTTTTTAAAATTATAAACCCGGATATTTACCGGGTTTTTTTGTCCTTTGTGGACACACCTTTACCTTCTATTTTTGTTGGAAAACGAATAGGATGGCCGTATACGAAAAGGCTAGGGTAAGGGTAGATATTGATACCAATGCCCGCAGCCAATCAAAGGATGTAAATGAGCTCAATAAAAAATTAATTGAACTCAACCAGATTCGCAAATCTGCTATTTCCCAAAATGATTACAAGAAAGTCCAGCAAACCGAGAAAGAGATCCGGAAAGTTTCCAAAGAATTAAAAACCCTTACCAATGATCTGCTTTCAGTGGATAAAGTACTGAAGAATCTCTCCGGTGTTAGTTATAATGAGCTGAATGCCGCTTATACCAAAACCAGGAAGGAGCTCCGGAGTTTAGGGAGGGATACTGATGAATATAAGCAGAAATTAACTGAACTCAACCAGATTGTTGCCGAGCGCAACAAGGCTAACCGGGAAATGAATATTCAATCCGGCACTCATTATGAAAAAGTAAATCAACGTTTTTTAGCCATAGCCGGCAGTGTGGGACTGGCGACAGCTGCGATCGGCGGCTTTGAACGCTCCTTAAAACAATATGTGGACCAGTATTCAGTGTATGATGATGTACTGGCCGATGTGATGAAAACGACGGGCATGACCCGTGAAGAAGTAGAGGCTTTAAATAAGGAGTTCCGGCTTATCGATACCCGTACATCTGTTAATGAACTCAATAAGATTGCCGAGATCGGCGGTCGTATTGGTCTGGCTAAAGAAGATATTCTGGATTTTACCAGATCCATCGATATAGCCAATGTTGCCCTGGGAGATAGCTTTTCATCAGCTGATGAAATTGCAAACATGTTAGGTAAACTTCGTGAAGCTTTTACACAAACCAAAAATCTACAAATAGACGAGGCATACCTTCGTATCGGCAGCGCTATCAATGAAGTGGATGCTAATACCAATGCCACAGCCGGCAATATCACCCAATTTGCACGGAATCTTGGCTCCTTAACGGAATCTTTTAAACCGGCCGTTTCCGAAGCTATAGCCCTTGGTGCTGCATTTGAAGAATCATCCATTGAGGCCCAGGTCGCTTCCCGGGCTTATGGAATTGTTCTCAGAACCGCTGCAACGGATGTGGAAGGATTTGCTAAGGTAATGAGACAACCGATTGAAGAGATAAAGGATTTAATTAATAGTAACCCCCTTGAATTCTTCCTGCAATTTTCAGAATCTTTAAAAGGGTTGAATGCCACCACAACAGCCAAAATCCTAAAGGAACTTTCCCTTAATGCGGATGGTGTAAATAAAGCGATCGGAGCAGCTTCGGATAATACGGACCGGTTCCGCGAAATTCTGGAGCTCAGCAATGATGCTTTTGAGAAAAATACCAGCCTGTTGGATGAATTCAATATAAAAAATAATAATACGGCTGCCGGTCTGGAAAAAGCCCGGAATTCCCTGGATGAAGTAAAAAAAGAACTAGGCGAACAATTCATTCCTGTTATAACCAGATCCACCGAAGTAACCACCGGTTTTTTCAGTGCGGTTTCTTCCGGAATTAAATTTTTGTCCGAGAATAAAGCGTTACTTTTGATTTTGGTTGCGGCCTATAGTAAATACCTTTTTTCTCTTGGGGAAACTATTTTATTAAAGGGAAAAGAGTTGACTGTCGATAAGCTTGCGGTGCAACAATTAAAGATTAAGAATACCCTGGACAACATTTCCCTTGCACTGTCATCAAGAAGAGCAGCTGCTCAACTTAAACAGGAAGCTGTCCATAAAACTTTAACAGCTCAAAAACTTCTGGAAAATACTGCAACTCTCCAAGGGATTGCAGCAGACAAAGCGTCCCGTAATGCCATTAATGCGGAAACTGCAGCAAAATTAGCAAACCAGAAGGCTACAGAGGCTGCAACCCGCGCTCAGATGGCAGCCAAAGTAGCATGGAGCACCATGCCATGGGGAGCCATTTTAACTGCAGTAACCGCTCTGGGTGTTGGCATTTATAAACTGGCAACCAATACCACGGCAGCCGAAAAAGCAATGAAGCAATTCAATGAGCAGTCCGCCAAAGAAGAAGCCAATGCCCGCATGTTATTCTCGGCCCTTGAAAAAACAACCATGGGTAGTGATGAATACCGAAAAATACTTGAAAAATTGAAGGAGCTTTATCCGGATATTATCTCTTCAATGATCAATGAGAAAGGAGAATTGGAAGATATTGAAAAAGCTTATACGCAGGTTACCCAGGCTATACAGGAAAAGATCGCAGCCCAGATCAAAGAACAAACCATAACCGATGCAATTGCCAAGTCATTGGAAAATCAGCGGGATCAACTCGGCGATATAAGGCGGCGGCTGTTACGTCAGGGATTTGGAGAAGAGTTTATTTCAATTTTCAGCAGTGATGTAATAAAAGCTATTAATGACGGTCAGGAATTTGACCAAATTCTAGCCACCCTTAATGATAAGTTTTCCGAGGTGGATATCACCGGACATATTTGGGGTGGTATTGCCCGGGATATATCCAGTATGGTATGGGCTAACCGAGAAATGAACCAGACAGTATCCGACACGGAAAAATTATTTTCTTCTATTCTCGGTATAAGTAAGCAGCAAACTGATGAAATCCAAAAACAACAAAAAGCCCAGGGAAATAATAGTGATGATCCTCTTGGGGATGAAAGGGATTTGGAGGAATATAAAAAATATCTCCAGGAACGCCTAAAAGCCTTGCAGGAATCATCTAATAAAGAAAAACTGATTGCGATCAAGGCTTATCAAGAATCCCAAATGAGTACGGCCGATAAGGAAATTTACGAAAAGGCCCTGCAGGATATAGAATTTAAATTTCTTCAGCAAAAAATTGATCTTTACAAGAAGGGTTCTGCCGAAAGAATTGCCGCAGAACTGGAATATTACAATAAGTTTATTTCCATCAAGGAAAAAGAAAATGCAGAAGAAGCTAAAATCCATCAAAAAAGAACGGATTATTTTAAAGAACTGGATGATGCCTTGGATAAATATGCGGAAAAAAACAAAGATACCTATCAGCAACAAATTGTCGATAATACCAAAACCTTCCAGCATCTTAAAGATAATGCCGAAAAGCAACTAGAACAAGGCGTTATTTCCCGGGAGCAATATAATGAGGTAATTTTAAAACTTGAGGAAAAGCGGGTTGAAAATGAAAAACAGATCATTATTGCCGGAGAGCTGGATAAAATAAAAAAGCAAACGGAAATCCGGGAAAAGTATGGCCTTATCTCTAATGAAGAATACCGTCAAAAATCCCTTGATTCGCTTAAAAAACTTTTTGATGAAGGACTATTATCTTATGAAGATTTCATTAAGCAATCAGATCAGCTAAAAGGATTATCATCCGGTTTATTTACATCGGACTCTTCTAATGATCTGGCACTACTTGACCAGGCATTACAGGATGGTTTGATAAGTTACGAAGATTACCTGCAGGCAAAAGAAAATCTCTTCGAAAAATATGGAGAGAAAGAAGAAGGCAATGAAAGAAAACGAAGGCGAGCTATACAAAATATTTTGCGGGAATCCCTGTCCGCGATTTCATCCATGGTTCAATCTTCCTATGAGCGTCAATTTGCGGATCTTGAAATAAATAAAAACCGTGAGCTCGCCTTGGTTGGTGATAATGCGGACAAACGTGCGGAAATTGAAGATAAATACGGGGCATTAAAATTCGAACTGGAGAAAAAACAGGGTAGGGCAACCATGGCTGTTGATATGGTGGAATTATGGGCAGCAACTGCGCTGGGTGCTGTACAGGCCTGGGCATCGTCGATGCAGCTGGGTCCTATTGCCGGACCGATTGCGGCGGGCATACTCATCTCTCTTCTTACTGGCGCAGCTGCTCTTCAATCCGCTAACCTGGCCAAGCAACAACAGGCATTAGAATCTATGACTTACGAATCATCCCGATCTACATCACCTTCAGTAACCACAACCATACCGGATGTGGTATCCGGATATAAGGAAGGAGGGTATACCGGTGATGGATATATCTATGAACCGGCCGGCATTGTGCATCGTAACGAATATGTTACACCTGCTGATGTGGTAGAGGATCCCCGCTCTATTAATGCACTTCGCGCCCTGGAATCCATACGCATTCAGAAAGGTCACCGAAAGAACCGGTTATTTCCAAAAGGAAAGATAACAGATGGATTTGATGAAGGAGGGTTTACCGGATATCCATCAACTGCAAATGCTGCAATAAGTCCATTGCTGGGTGTAATCGGGCAAGCTCTAACACATAATGCTCAAGCATTAGAAAACAATGCCGAAGTGATGAAAAAGCTGGAAGAAAATGGCGTTATGGCATTCATTAACTATAACCAGGTTACCACGGAAAATCAAAAAATGACCCAAATAAAATCAAGAAACCAAAAATAAAAAACATGGCATATTTAGTTACATTCCCTAATTCAAACAGCAATCATTTTTTTGTCGATAACCCAATCCGGGTGAGATTGGAAGCTAACAATAACCCCGTGCAATCTTCCTATGCATTGATTCAGGTCAGGCAGTCAAACCGGGAAATATTCAGCTACCGGGGTAGTTTTTATCAGGGTATGTGTGAGTTTAATATATCCGACTCATTAAAGGGATTGGTGGATGTGGATATATCAAATACTGTATTTATAGATTACTATGCTAATTCTGTGAATAGTATTATAGTAAGATCCACTTTTTACGACGCGGATGATAACATACAGCATCAAACCAATTTTAATATTTATATTCACGCAGGGGGAGTAAGCAATGACCTTTTCCGTCAGCTTTTACAACGTCCTGACCGCGATATTTTCGGAGTAAAAATCTATAAGAAAAATTCCCGCAAAATTCTCACCAACCGGATTAATATATATGTTACCATGGAAGAGCTTAAAAGCTGTCCATTTTCTTTATGGAATTATATCATGGGAAATCCCGCATGCGATTTACGGATTTATTGCGGAACCCAAACCTTTTCCTCCCCGGTATCGCTTACCGCTTCACCATACACAATCGCCAATATCTCATTATTTGATGCATTTAATAATCTGATGTCAAACTTTACAGAGGAAGAATTGGCAAATCAAAAAGTATTTTTTGAACTTTCCGATAACTTAACCGGAACTGGTTATTCCAATGTTGCCCAATTATTCTACCTGATAAAACCACAGGAAACCAAAAACAGCAGGATACTGTTATTTAGGAATTCGTGGGGTGTTTTCGAGGCGTTAGAAGTAAACGGAATGTTTACCGGGGAAATTGAAAATGAGAGTAATACAATTATGGTTTATGATTATGACACAGACAGCTATATTGAAAAAGAGGATGAGAGAGCCGGCATAAGGACTGTTTTCCGCGGGGAAACTGCTTTTGTGAACAATGATCGCCTTGCTTTTATGCGGGATTTCTATTCCAGTAAAGAGGTATATTTACTGGAGAAAAATGGGAAAATGGAAAAAGTTATCCTTACTGATAAAAATCAAATTTTCTATCAGGATGATAAAAAAATCACCTCATTACCCGTTAGTTTTTACCTTGCCCAAACAGAGACCAAATACACTATTATTGAGGATATATCAGCTGAACCCTATATTTTAATCACTCCGCCTGAGATCCACACTCAGGATGAATTTGCCACATATCAGATTCTTGTCGAAACTAATGGATCCTTCAACCTTGAAAGTGATGCCGACTGGCTTTCATTTGATCCTGAACACGGGATTGGTAATACCATTGTTAATATAAATGTCTTAGATAATACAACATTAACACAGCGCCAAGGTACGATAAGGGCTATACTTGACCAGGATAGCATTTCTTCGGCATGTAATTTAATACAGGAAGCCAAAAAGGTATTATCAGTGAACGTGGATTCCATAATCCTTTCTTCCGAAAATGACTATGCGGAAACATTCAGCATAACTTCTAACAGATCGTGGCAATTAACAGGAGAAAGGTTAATATTTTCTCCAAGTGAAGGTGTGGGGAATGCCACTATCCGGGTGAGCTCTCCGGTTCCAACGGGGCGAGAAGATTATTCGTCTTCTTTTATTCTTCAGGATAAGGGTTCGGATATGTCGGTAAATATACCATATAACATTAAAGGGCATGTACTTATTTTTGAATTCAACATCAAAGAGATGACACTTCAATACGATGCTACAAATTATGTGATCACAGGATTCTCTAACGCAAAAGGATTGTATATTGGAGCAAGTCGCCTTCAATACGGTGATGTTTTAAGCGCATATTACCAGGTAGAAGGAGTAGATATCCGCAATGGTGAATACATCCCAGGGGATCCCGGCGCAACTGGCATTTATGAATTTGGTATTCCGTTCACATTCTTGACTAATAATACGGATCAAATAAAAGACAGGGTTATTACCCTTCAGGAAGCTTATAATCTTGCCGATGCCGACACTATGACTATTTTACAGCTGGCCGAACATGAACAACCCTACCTAAATATCAATCCTCAGGAGTTTGCCTTCCCCAACCTACTTCCCGTTGATCCGCAGGACTTAAACATTTCCTCCAATATTAACAGCCACATTGAATATGATCCACAACTAATTGAATTCAATCCAAGTAGTGGTGAAGGTGATTGGATTTCAAAGGTGAAAGCGGTGAAGGAGCATACCGGTTTTGAACAACGAGCCATTTTAGCTATCGTAAAATCAGACGGTATAACACCGCAGATCTCACTGAATATAACATCCAAACAGGCTGGCAAAACCCCTTTTATGACTCCGGAACACTCAACCTATGATGTTTTCGACACCGGCGGTTGGGTAATTATAAAAGGCACAGGCAATTTTCCCAATCCACATTTTATTTACGGAGATAATATTTCAGAGGAAAACTTAATAATTCCTGATCGATACCTTGTTAATGGTAATGAAGTATACAACCATGCGAATATTCCATCCGCATCACATAACCAATATCAGTGGGAGATTGAAATTGAAGTCACTAGAATCCCGTCTGATAACCGGGAATATAAATTGGTTATAACCGATGCAGTATATGCCGACCAGGTAACACCGGTAACCATAACGGTTAATCGCATGGAAATGCCTGCCAACTTATCCGTAACACCGACATCATTAACTTTTATAACTGCAGGTGGAGCGAGCATCATACAAGTAACCACAAATGACCGCTTTGAAATACTTGACCTTATGCCGGAAGAAAATTACACGGGAAGCCTTTACTGGGATAATAATAATACCGCCCTTGGGAAAATATTCTTCAATTACTCAGGCAATCCGGAAGATGGAACAATTGAAGTGATAGCAGGGGAGAATCCATTATATGAGTCAAAGTCAAGGGCTATCGTAATAAATGGCATTGTTTCAAGAATACAATCGCAGGTAGATATCAACCAGCAGGCGGTAACAGATCAATATTTTATCACAGATTACGATGATTTTAAGGAACTGGCATCACGGGTTAATAACGCTACCGAGCATCAGGGTTCCCGATTCCCGGGAGGAACTCCTGGTTATGCAGGGAAAACTTTTACTGTCCCCCAAAATACAATAATTGATTTTGGGAACGATGAATTCGAAGGTATCGGGACGATTGATGACAATAATATACGCCCATTTAGAGGTGTTTTGTCATTTGGAGAAGGTTCTAAAATTACTAATTTTAATATTAAGAGGCCTTCCGGATCAGGCCCGGTGTATGTCTCTGCTTTATTAAATATAGTACAGAATGCCAATATTAAAGGCGTAGCCATAGAAGGAAATATAAATAATGAAGTGAGTTCGGACTCCATAATATGTTCTTTGATAGGGCTCATATATCATGATTCCGGGGAAGATATGACAAGGGTGACTGCATGTCACAGTGCGGTTAATATCAATTCTACGGGAGGGGTAGCAGTGATTGGTATTAATATGGGTGATCTTTGGATTAGGGATTCATGGAACTCAGGAAATCTAACGGCGCGAGGTAATTCATCGGTGGCTTTCCTTGCTCACAATTTGAATAAAGCAAGAATAGAGAAGGTGGTAAATTCAGGTAATATTTCTTATGATGGAGACCCTGCCGGCCGCGGTATTTGCGCCGGTATCTTAGGTCATTCTACCGAGGTACTTGATAATGATAAGCTGGTGATTCTGAATTGCGCCAATTACGGTAAAATCAGCACCAATTCCACAAATACGGATTATCAATCCCCTGAAAACGGATGTGCTGCCGGTATACTCGGGGTGGTTGAAAATCCGGATGAAATGCAGCTTACACTCGACAAGTGTCTTAATACAGGCGTCATAACGGCAGGTGTTTGGGGGAATATCGCATGTATTAAAGAAACTGATATGTACTGTTATTTTGATTCAATCAAGAACGGGCATTCGCCTGGATGGCCGAGTTATGTCTATGACGGAAATGGCAAGATCACTGCCGATCTCGCTAACGGAGACGCCCTGTTTCCTGTTGAACAATGGGAAGATCCATGGTATTACGAAGGCGGATTTTACCCGAGGGTTAATGCATGGTTTATTTCAGATCCGGCAATGATTTTAGCGACCAGAATATCACCATCGCCAATAGTTAACAGGCCTCTAAATGGTGATTTGATTGACCTGGTATCTGGTGAATCAGCCGCCATCACGGATCCGGCTGCCGGTTACCCGTTTTTTGTTTCAGATCCAGCAGATGAAACCCGGCAATGTCTCAGAATAAATGCGGGAAAACAGTCTATATTTCCAACCGCTCCCATCCTGAGACTTGCCGCTAACGGGTTTTACTCGAATAAACTTTATGAGTTTTATTACTATCCGTTGGATAATGCCGGCACCCAATTTATTATGACTACCACCGATGACGCGAACGGTAATTTCGGCTTTCATTTTCAAAAGAATTCAACACAATACCAATGGGGTATGATAGACAACACCACGCGTTTATATCGTACATTTCCCGTATCCGATATAGCCTTAAATCAGTGGCATAAGGTCCAGATTAGTTTTAAGGAAGAGCTGGATACTAACCCTCAGGTTCGGCAGGTTACGCTGAATATAGACGACGGAATATATATTGAAACCATAGATTACACCAAATCCATCGACACGGAACGCAACTGCGTTTTCGGCTCTTCGGCATGGAACTACTTTAACAGTTTTCCGCTTCATGGGCTTATTAAAGATTTTCAAGTTATTAACCTCATATAACGAAACAGAAAAATGCTATCATTAAGAACAAAAGAAACCCATGAGTATTTTGAACTCGGGAACAAATTTTCCGAAAATTTTGAAAGAACTAATTCCATGTTAAATACCCAGGGAAGTTACAGCTATCCGTGTAGTATTCCGGCATCCGACCATAATCTGGCTATTATCAACAACCCCCAGATTACAGACCGCAATAAAAGATACCAGTACCGCGAGCGGGTGATCCTGGAGAATGGCGCCCGATCCATTGAAGGTGATTTTTTCCTGGATACCATTGATGAGAACATAAATTTTAATATCGATGTCTACGAAGGAAGTCTATTTGCCCGGATGAAAGACTTTAAGTTATCGGATCTTGAATGGGGCGGTGAACGCCTATCAAAATATGCTGGTACAATAGAGCCCGATAATTGGGCGTGGGATAAGGAATTTCTGGAACAGGCATATAATGATAAAATTTATCCCGAATCCGACTGGGCTATTTTCCCGGTAGTATTATCCCATGACGAAAATACGGTCCATGTATTGAATAAAATTAAATTCAAACTTCCGGAAACACCTATAAAGGATAACATTAGTTTTATTGGCGACCATATGGATTTTGCATCCACCAAAGGAGTTACCCCATTTCTTTATTTGATGTATGTATTGGATACAATGTTCGCTAATTTCAGGGTTAAAATCCAGATTAATGACCTTCAGGATATACCGGAATGGAATAGGATAGTAGTCATGAATAATGTGATTGACCTTCTTGCGGACCCGGACACCGGAACTATTAATTATAAATATCTTTTGCCCACATGCACTTGCAATGAATTTTTAAAGGCAGTTGAAAATACCTTTGCCTGTACTTTTTACATTAATGATATCCTGGGTACCGTAAATATAAAAAGCCACAGAAAAACATTATTGGATCCGGTTGCTTACGATCTGACTCCTTATGTATTACGCCCTCCCCGTATTAAATATGAGAATGCCACCAAAAGCCTCAAAGTTAAACCCGATACTTCACTTCCGGATGCCGGGTCTAATTACGAAACCATAGAGGAACTGCTGTCTGCTTTTTCATCGCTAAGGGTTTATCAGTCGCTGGATCAAATACCAATCCAGGGAATATACAACCATAAGCAGTTATTTTATGTCTCCGATTTATTTGGCTTTTATAAATATACCAGCGATGCCCAAGGTAGGGTAACCGGTACGGAGCGGGAATCCTCCCTGATATTCACCAATCCCCACGATCCCGATAAGGACCTCATGGAGATCGATACGGTCGCAAAATTGATGACAAACTATAGTTATGATCAGAATGTTATTATAGAGTGGATTGCTGATTTAACAGGTCAACCACTATATCCATGGCCTTTAAAACTTTTAGGATTTAAAGCACCAATGTTTCAACATGAAGTCCGAAAAATACGGTCGGAAAATTTATCTGCTGAAGATAAATATACCACAGAAAATGTAATTTCTTTTTCGATTTTTCGTGGCCTTTATAATCTTAAATTAATCGATACGGCTTATGATTACACCAATTTAAAATGGCCAGCTGGAGATCTTTATGATAATTTAAATGAGAATAATATTCCCCCATACCTTGAAAACGAAATAAAATTTCCTTGCGGAGTTACCTATGATAATAAAGAAATGTTCCAGCTGTTTTTTGAACCAAATCCGCCGTATGCGCCTGGAAATTCCCTTTATGAGCTATGGCAACCGGTAAGTAAATGGTTTTATAATTCCTATGTAAAATTTTCATGCCATATGGATATACCCTTGCATTTACTTCAAAAATTGGAACTATTCCAAAAAGTAAGGATTTTTAACCGGGAATATTTAATAGAGAGCTGGCAGGAAGAACACACCTTAAGGGGTGTTTATCTGGGAGAATTTATCTTAAGGAGTGTAACCCCGTATGCCCTGGATTAGAGCCCGAATTCAATACCGCGGATCTCTTCCGGATAGTCCTCTTCCAGGGTTTTCATGTATTCATAGGTCTGGTTAAGGGTTTTGTGCCTGTTTTGTTTCATTAAAACCGGTATATCCACCCCCTTATCACTCATCATTTTATTGCCGGTATGTTTGAGCGCG
>CALECM010000065.1 GCA_937949745.1 uncultured Bacteroidales bacterium
AAAATCACGCCGCACAGATAGACCAGAGCCGAAAAAAGAAGATTGATAGGGTTAATAATAAATTCCGAAATAGACCGCCGATCCACCTATCAGGAATTTATGAAATGATCCGGGAAATTCTTTTTGAAATAATTATGAATTAAAATTAAAAACAAGAAAAATTATGAGTTATCTATTTAATGGCATTATAGTTACGGGTACTGAAGCTATCCTTGAGAAACATTTGTCGATAGGTATTGGATATTTCGAAAACGATAAACTCCAAAGACTATCCAATACAATATATTATTTTACTGGTGATAAACCGGACACTAAATATTACACTTTAGAATATAGTGGTAATTTAAATACTGCGATACAATATTATATAATAATTGAATACGCTGAATTTTATTTTCTTGTGGATTTGCCTTTAGGCTTTTCATCTTCAATTAATGAGGTGAAGGAGATTGATCTCGCTACTTCCCTGTACAATGTTTTTTTCACCGGAAGATTGCTTGACACTAATGGCGATCCCTGGCAGGAAGTTTCTATATCTTATATGAAGCAAACCTTAAACGGGCCGATTTGGACCGGTAGGGTCAAGACGTCTATTACGGATAGAAATGGTTATTTTTCGTTAATCCATCAGGAGGATTTCGGGCCTTACATAAAAAAACTTAACGATGGGTTTCCGATAGAATCACTCATGGGGAATGATTATTTGTTTGTAGTGGCAGGTACAACGGAAGAAGATACTTTCTTTTCGGAAATCTTTTATAATGTAAAAGGATTTTTGGAATGTGAGATTATTAAAAAAAGACCGGTCTTCACTCCCTCCACATTTAAAAAAATAAATAATCCAGTGGAATTATCTTCCGGCTCGAGGGAAAAGGTGGATTTAAAACAGAGCTCCTATCTTAATTCAAAATTAAATTTATCCCAGGATGAAACTTTTCCATATGTTAGATCGAATAATCTCTGCATTGATTTGAATTTCAGTGATCAGGAAATATTGTACGCTTTATGTGAAAGGAATAATACCGGAGATTACAAAGAATTACTTTTTAAAAGCGATGATTCGTTAGTGGCTGATGTGAATACAGCCATTGAACGTAATATTATCAATTATGAAAGCAGCAAAGTTAAATCCCAGGTAGAGGATTTGAAAAAATGTATGATCTCTCAGTATATTAAAGAACCTTCCTTTAAAAATAAATATGTAGCCATAGGAATTATATCTAATGATGACAATACAAACATATCCAAGAAAGAAAATATATTTAAGGAAATATTAAATTGGAAAAATGATCCCGAAGGTAAATCGATGAATGAATATCTTCTGGATAAAGGTTTCCTTAATCCGCTTCAATATGGTAAAGCGCAGGTTTTCGACGCTGCTTTTTCCGTGATGGACGGAAATGAGGCGGCGGCCATGGCCATGTGTACCTATAATTCTATCGACGAAATGATTGCGCACAAATCCGAGTTAAGGAATTATATAAAAACTTCTGAAGGACAGCCGGCTACGGACGAGGATGTGGATAGGCTCGAGAGGAAACTGGAAAGGGAATTTCCTTCTCCTTATCTTAAAAATGAAATAACGAAAGATACGACTGACGTCAAGCCGAAACCATTTGAAAAAACCTATATTTCCGATTTTTTAAAAGTTAACTCCGATTTTCAATTCGGGGAACGGCATCCTTTGGCTGTATTGAATGATACTCAGGTAAAACTTCCGGATCTTCCCGAAGGAGGAAAAGAAGTATTAAGCAGACAACTCCAAAGGGCTGAACAATTATATCATATAACTCCTGCAGAACATAAAAGTGATTGGATAATGGCTTTATCAAATGCAGGAATAACTTCTCCGGTTGAAATAGCCAAACTTAGTTTTTCATCTTTCGAAGCTCGTATTTCTAATAATTCCACTGCTTTTATCTCTTCCGATGATACCCGGCGTATTTATAACCATGGTTTACTGATTGCGCAACAGACCGAGTCTGTTATGGCAGAATTAATAATGAATTCGGATATGGCATCCCATGTTGTACCCGGTCATTTCGAATTACCCGATGATGCCATAGAAGGCGTACCTTCTATTAAACAACTATTTGGAAATCAGGATCATTTTGTTTACCCGGAAAACCGCAACATGTTGAGTCCTGCTGCTTATCTGATGGATCTTTTTGAATTCTTAAAAGGAGCCGATCATTCAAATTATGGAATGGATGTAACCGATAACCAGGCAATGAAAGATGAAGAGTTTTTTAGCGGACATATGGCCTCTACTCTTATGATGGCCGCCGCCAATAACAAAGAATTTCCGGAAGATTCAAAATTAGGGGTTCTCTTCAAACGTAGACCGGATCTGAAACATATTCTCCTTAATTGTGGAAATACTGAAAATGTGATGCCCCACATCGATCTTGTCAATGAAATCCTGGAACGGGCTGTATATGAAAAAACAGGAAGAACAATAAGTGAGGATTTACTGGAAACTATTCAGTCAACATGGTCGTCGGAAGAGCTGGCCGCATACCCCGAGAATAATCAGGCTTCCTATGTCAAAACTGTTTACGATAAGCTTAAGAGCGCCAAAACACCCTGGAATCTTCCTTTTCATTTTTGGCTGGAAGAATACCGTACTTACCTGAAACAACTCTCTTTAACAAGAGAAGAGATCATCAGGAATTTCAGCACCGGAAATAAAGAGGAATATATAAAAAGAGGATTGCTGGATTATCTGGGACTTCACAAAGAAGAAATAGATATGATTTTGGAAAATCCCAATTCCACTGCCCGGAAAGATTACTTCAAGAATTATTTCAATTGTCCCATCATTACCAAAGACGGAAATGTTATTGATTATCCCAATGGAAATGTAGCGCAGTTGATCTCCCTCACCGGACTTACATATGAGGAAATCAAAGATTTAATTACTTCTTATTACATCAATCCATATCAAATTAGAAATTTACAGCAGACCAAAATAAGATTCGAACTTTTTACCCAACCCGGAGACAAGATATCGGGCGGAGGAGAAAAACAACAGGCCGGAACGCTTGAATCTACCTTTATCCAGACATTGGAAGGAGAAGATACACCGCAGTCCGCCTCACCGGATGAAAATTTCTATATCCGTTTGCACCGTTTCCAACGATTACGGAAAACATTGAATCTTGAAGTTTACGAACTGGATCTTATTTTAAGATATCTCGGGGTATCATCTACTACGGTTTTTACGGAATCATACTTGGAGAAAATAGCCTATATCTTAAAAATCAGGGAAAAACTTAATCTGAAACTGGAAGAAATACTTCTTCTGTCCGGCGATTTCAGGTTTGACCCTTATCCGGGTTATGTAAGTCTTTTCGATTTCCTATTCCTTAAAAAAACCGAGGAGTATACACTTAAAAGATGTTTTCAGGCCGTAAGGGATCAGCAACCGTTGAGTAATGCCGATCAAGCTCTCTTCACTTATAAAAATATCGAGATGGTATTACCCTTTATTTCAGGAATTAAAATTTCAGAAGAAAGGTACAATAATATTGTAGACCGGCAAGTCTCTAAATCTACCGATACGGCAAATAATGCGGGTTTATCAGCTATATTCAGAGTGGCGTATCTTTGCAAGGCATTGAGAATTACGGAAGAAGAGTTTTATTTCTTAAGGGATTATCTCCAATATCTTCCGAACGGAGGCAGGGAGCAACTGTTGCCTGTTCTTACCGATCCGAAAACCCTGCTGGGATTTATTGAAAAAATTGAACAGGTAAAAGCTTATGGTTTTAGCATACCGGATTTGGCATACCTGCTCAACGGAAGTAACCTGAAAGGAAATACCCTTTATCTGGATGAAGAGGGAATAGGTGAATCATTGAAAAATTTGCAGGCAGATCTCCAGTCTCTTTCCTTTGAAGATAGTCTTTACGAAAAACATATATCCAAAAATATGGCCGGTTATTTCGAAGAAGATATCCAGACTGCCTTACAATATATTTACGAAGATTTCGGAACGGAGGAAGTAAATACGGAAACCGTATCCGCTTTCATTGACGTGCATCCCGATCTTTTTGCCGGATTTTTGAAATATCCTAAACTAAAATCTTTCTTTTTATTTTATCCGAAAGATACGGACGCTAAACTTAGGGCTGTTTATTATGGATTAGGATTAATCGACTTTCCGGAAACAGGGGATTTACAAGAGATACTGACAAAAGAAAAAACGCCCTATTATTCGAAAGAAGATATGGCTGCGATTTTCCGTGCCATTAAAACGAAAATACTTTTAGGGATACTTAATGAAGAAGAACGATTTGACGATCTCCATGTGGAACTTCCCCAGCGTTTTCTGATTACTTCCTTAACGGCTACATCATTGGTTTCTTTCACTACGCCAAGTATTGGAATGGATCAAAGAGTAAATTCTACAGAAAATACTTTTATCCAGCATTCGCCAGGCGGTAAAAATGCGGAATGGTTAGAACCGCAATTTATCAATATAGGAGCTGTGGATGTCGATCTTTTTATCCGTAATAATCCTAACGCTTTCCCTTCGGATACCGGTTTCCTTTGGCCCGTGGAAGGTAATGGAGATTATATTCCCGGGAAAATGGCGCGTTACAAAAGATTTGTGTTTGAAAAGGATATTGCTGCGACCGACGAGAAGCTGGCACGTATGAAAGAAGAATTGTCCCACTATGTTGAAGGTACGGAATTCGATGATGTTATGGAAATTATCATGGATCCGGTTAAAGCTTTCGAAAAAGAGTATGATAAACGGACCATGAAAAATTTCGTTGCTCAAAAGTTCGGACTCTTCATGCCGGCATCAGAAGCGGTAGCAAAGCTTTATCATCCAGGTGCTTCTTTGGAAGAAGATTCGGAATATCTCCAGAATTATTGTGACAGGGTAGACCTGGTGCTGGATTATTTATTTCAGGATAACAGGGTGGATGCAGTAATTCTTCATTTCGTCGAATTCTGCGGTATTAGTGAAGAATATATCCGGAGGTTCCTTTTCAAATATAGTGTTTCTGTTTACGCCGATAATAAGAAACGGGAGTCTGTATACGCTTTCCTGAACCGTGATTTTATCAATGCCGAAACCGTAACCCGCCATGAATTCGCGGAACAGATACGACTTTGTATTTTTATGTACCGGGTGGCGCAGTATGTGAAAACTTTTAAAATATCGCCGGAGATGCTGGATGATATCTTCGAAGTAATTTATGATAAAAATGAAATCAGCGAGAAATTTGATTCCGTTTATTTTATGGATTTGACCGATAAACTACCGCAAAATGTAAATACATATCTTAACTTCAGTAGGGCTATGGCATTCAACCATACCTATTTTACGGAAGATAATAATTTCTTCAGGTTTTTTAAGGAGAATAATAATTTGAGTTTCTTAAGCTCCATGGCACGGGAATATATATGTAACATTACAGGATGTTCCAATGAGAATCTGGTCAAATTGAATTCTCAGGTCTTACAAAAAGATAAGTATGTGGAATGGTTCAGTCAATTGCTGGAATGTCAGCGGATACTTGATCATATGGAAGTTACTGCCGCTACGGTAATCAATCTTAACAAAACCGATACTTTAATTACATCTAAAGAATCCGGTATGTTACGGCAGATTGTAAAAAGTAAATATTCCGAAACGGAATGGAATAATATCGCCATTGATCTTTATAATCCGCTACGGCTTAAACAACGTGATTCACTCCGGGATTATCTGATCCTCAATAGTGATGGCCAATTTGAAAACAGTAATGATTTATTTAATTATTATCTGATTGATACGGAAATGAGTACCTGTGCCAAAACCAGCCGTATTATCCAGGCGACACTTTCTATCCAGCTTTTTATTCAACGGGTGTTAATGGGATTTGAAAATAATCCTTTGTCCGATGGAGAGAAACTTTCTTTCACAGCGGACGAAAAAAATGAATTGGTATGGCGTCGTAACTACCGTGTATGGGAAGCTAACCGTAAAATTCTCTTTTTCCCCGAAAATTGGTTGGATTCGGAATTGAGATTTGATAAAACACCTATATTCAAAGAAATAGAAGAGAAACTGACACAGAATGATATAGATGATACTACAGCAATGGAAGCCTTTCATGAATATCTAGACAAGCTGGAAGAGATATCAGACCTTGAGATCATGTCGGTGTACCGTGATCCGGAAACCAAACTCCATGAACTGAATGACATCTATTTAGTAGGAAGGACAAAAGGCTCTCCCCATAAATTTTATTTCAGGATATTAAAAAAGGGTAGTATTTGGACTCCCTGGCAAGAGATCAATAACGGAATAAAAGCCGATATCGTCAGGATTATTCCCTGGAAAGGAAGTATTTACCTGTTCTGGCCCGAAATAACCATTACCAATTCCGTACCGGAAAATACTTTATATCCGAAAAGTTTCAAAGGTGTTATGTCATCCAACAGGGAGAACGACAGAAATGATCAATTCACTACAGTTCGTATGGCCTGGTCGGTATATAAAAACGGGAAGTGGAGCAAAGCCATTTTTAGTGAAGAGGCTTATGTTGAACCGAAGGCTTCCACTACCCAGAACATCATGATTCATGTAAAAGAATGGTATGATAATCTGGCTGTTTATGTGAAATTTCCCAAACCAGGAGATAAAAATCGAATTATGTCCCGTACTGAGTTTCTATTTGACGGATGCAGGTTTCGTACCCATGGCATGGCAAATTCCGGTTTTGATTATGAAGATACAGTAGGTTCGGGGTATATTGCACAATTTGGCGATATGCAAATTGAACAGGGTAAAGCGGTTTGTAAAAAACAAGTTACTCTTAAGACATCTCCCCCAAAAATTAGTTTTATGAATACTTTTGGCTTACGTTATTTTTCCAAAAATGAACCACCGGAACATGAGGCGGGTGAAGCCTTAAATTTTATGGAAACAGCCGATTCTTTCCCTATAATTAACAATCCAACTTTAAATAACTGTAAGGTCGTGTATGATCAATTGGCTTGCAGTCGGAAAGAGATGGCAAGAGAAAATAACAATAAAATATTCCGTCCTTTGATATTAGAAGACGGAGGTAATAGTAAAACCTTTTTAGGTGTTCCGATGCGTATCCATAATACCGAATCATTTATTTTACAGGATGGAACA
>CALECM010000066.1 GCA_937949745.1 uncultured Bacteroidales bacterium
GCAGAATGTAGTAGCCGCTTTTATTCCCGATACTTATGAAATTTATTACGATGTAACGGCTGAGGAATTTTTTGAGAAACTTTACGGTTATTACCAGAAATTCTGGGAAGGTGAACGCGAGAAAAAAGCAAAGGCTATAGGGTTGTCTCCGACAGAGGTGGTAACACTGGCTTCTATCGTGGAAGAAGAAAACTTAAAAGGTGGCGAAGAGGCCATGATCGCGGGTCTGTATATCAACCGCCTGAATAAAGGAATGAAGTTACAGGCTGATCCTACCGTGAAATTCGCTTGGGGTGATTTTTCCATGACCCGGATTTACAATAAACATCTGGAGATCGATTCTCCTTATAATACTTACCTTTACAATGGATTACCTCCCGGACCAATCCGTATTCCTGCCCCGTCAACTGTGGATTCAGTTTTAGATTACACCCGGCATCACTATTTATTCATGTGTGCCAAAGAGGATTTTTCAGGTAAACATAATTTCGCGGCTACGGATAAAGAACATGCGATAAATGCCCGGAAATACCACCAAGCCCTGAACCGGAGAAATCGATAACTTTTCCGGACGCATACCTTACGGCATGCGTGAATGACTGTCCAATTCAAAAGCTACAGGACGGGAATGCCTAACGGCATTCAAGGGTTTTCGCGAAAATATTCTGAATTTCCACAAATCCCGGCAGATTCAAGGATTAATGTTGATGAGAAATCCAAAAATTATCATAATAACCATATTTGATTGATTAGAATCCATAGAGAAATGTCTAACTTTTTTTAAAGACTTAGAATTTTATTCCATGAATCTCTTTAAGGGTTCCCACCGGGTAACTTTTCCAGGTAACACAATTTCGCAGCTACGGATAAAGAACATGCGATAAATGTCCGGAAATACCGCCAGGCCCTGAACCGGAGAATCGATAACTTTTCCGGACGCATACCTTACGGCATGCGTGAATGACTGCCCAATTCACGAGCTACAGGGCGGGAATGCCTAACGGCATTCAAGGGTTTTCGCGAAAATATTCTGAATTCCAACAAATCCCGGCAGGATTCAAGGATTAATGTTGATGAGAAATCCAAAAATTATCATAATACTTTAATTGTTTAAAAATCCCCGGTGAAACATTATTTACTATAAGAACATTATATTAACCACCGAATCCCGTCAGGGATTCCAGCCGGGTAACTTTAAAATACGGGATAAATATTCGCATGCCTTGAGGTATGCGACCATTTTCTAAGGATGATAAAATCTTCTGAGATGACCAAAGATATCATAAGAAATGTATATAGATTGAAGTAAATCCACAGAGAAAATTATCTTTCGAGCATTATATTAAACTCCGAATCCCGTCAGGGATTCCAGCCGGGTAACTTTAAAATGCGGGATAAATATTCGCATGCCTTTAGGTATGCGACCATTTTTAAGGATGACAAAATCTTCTGAGATGGCCAAAGATATCAGGGAAAACCATATAAATTGAGGTAAAAATCCACAGAGAAAAATTATCTACTTTCGAGCATTATATTAACCACCGAATCCCGTCAGGGATTCCAGTCGGGTAACTTTAAAATGCGGGATAAATATTAGCATGCCTTGAGGTATGCGACCATTTTTAAGGATGACGAAATCTTCTGAGATGGCCAAAGATATCAGGGAAAACCATATAGATTGAGGTAAATCCACAGAGAAAAATTATCTCTTTCGAGCTTATATTAACCTCCGAATCCCGTCAGGGATTCCAGCAGGGTAACTTAAAATACGGGATAATATTAGCATGCCTTTAGGTATGCGACCATTTTTAAGGATGACGAGATCATCGGGGTTTTTACAGAATATTGTAATCTTCCACTACCCCACCGGGATTCCCGCTTGGTCGCTTAAATTCTTTATTTTGTAGATTTGTTCAGCACTCACTATTTTTATGTAATTTTGCCCGCCTGTAAATTACAAACCGGAATGTAGAAATTTGTTCTTCTTCTAAAGAGAGAAAGGGGATATTAAAATGGTGGATACCATTAGTTTTGGAACGCTGAAATGGCACCATATCACAAATCCGACTGTGGAGGATTTGGATTTTCTGAGAAATAATTTCCATTTCCATCCTTTGGATATCGAAGATTGTTCCAGTTTTGTACAACGTCCCAAAATAGATATTTACGACGACTATTATTTTATCGTACTTCATTTTCCCATTCTGGACAAAAGAAATAATATAGTTAAAACCGAAGAGACCAAGATATTCTGGGGACAGGATTATATTATCACGGTGGTCAACGCCCATTCCGTAGTGGTAGATCTTTTCAATCTCACCCGACTTGATCCCGAAGAAATTGAAGAAGAAAGCTTAAGTACCACCAGTGATGCTATTCTTTATAATATCCTTTACCGGATGCTGAAAGAAACGTTCCTGCTGGTAGAGCGGATGGGAACAGAAATCGATACGATCAACCGGGAATTATTCGATGCCAAATCCGAAAAGATCATTGAACAGATATCGCGAATCCGCAAAAATATCATCCAGTTAAACACTATCTTCAAACCCCAGTTGCGTATGTTCCACAAATTTGAATCGGGGGAAGTAAAGGGTTTTGCGGAAAATATGGAAGATTACTGGGGCAATATCCTGGATTTCTACCAGAAGATGTGGGATATGATCGATGACTACGGAGAATTGGTCGCCGGACTCTCCAATACCTTTGATTCCTTACAGGCGAACAAAACGAATGAAATTATGCGGGTGCTCACGATCATTTCGACCATCGTGCTCCCTTTGACCTTCATTACGGGATTATATGGGATGAATGTCGCGCTTCCTATGGAAGACTGGTCTTCCGCTTTCCTGATTATTAATGGCTTGTGCCTTTTGATCATCATTATACTGCTGGTTTCCTTCAAACGTAAAAAATGGATGTAAGATATGGCAGCAAAACCGATTAACATGAAACATTACACTATCAAATTTAAATTGGTAGAGATGGAGCCGGATAATTACCACATTACCATCAAAGCCCGTATAGGAAAAATTCCGGTGAACCTGGTGATCGATACCGGAGCTTCCCATACCTGTTTCGACCTGGATTTTATCCGTTCTCTTAACCAGGAAACCGTCATCGACGATAATCAGGGTATGAACGTGGGTGTAGGAAGCTCGGATTTCGAAAGTAAGATTTCCACTATCTGTGATTTCACCATAGGAAAACTTGAAATACCCGAATACCAGATCGTTTTATTAGATCTCCAACATATTAATGCCGCTTATAAAATGATGAAACTTCCAAAAATACATGGAATCTTAGGAGGAGATATTTTTGTCAGGTTTTCAGCCGTAATCGATTACCAGAAACAAGAAATGACCTTATGGACGAACAACTGATACTGGGAGTCGATCCGGGAACCACGATTATGGGATACGCGTTGATGAATGTACGGCAACGGGTGGTTACGGTAATTGAAATGGATGTGGTTAAGATGACGAAACTTCCCGACCAGAATGCGAAATTAAAAAAGATCTTCGAAACAACTTTTGAACTTATCCGGAAATACCAGCCACATATTTTAGCAATTGAGGCACCCTTTTACGGTAAAAATCCGCAATCAATGCTCAAATTGGGTCGGGCGCAGGGTGTTGTGATCGCAGCCTGTCTTCGTGAAGGGCTTGAAGTCTTTGAATATTCTCCCCGTAAAATCAAACAATCCATTACCGGCAAAGGGAATGCTTCCAAAGAACAGGTTGCGGCCATGTTGCACAGGATGTGTAAAATACCGGGAGAAAGCCACTATTTGGATGCCACGGACGCGCTCGCAGTGGCGTATTGTCATCATTTACAAAACAAAATCGAAATCACGGGAGAAAAATTCTCCGGCTGGGGAGCTTTTATCGCCAAAAATGAGGACCGGATTATTAAAAAATAATATCCATCATCCTTAATAATAAGAAAAGAGCATATAATCGGGCATTTCATATAAAGACAGAAAAACCTCAGCGCAAATTTTATTTAATTTATTTATATATCTATTCCTTAAAGAATTAAGACCTGGATCTTTCAGTGCAATAACAATATGGGTAAAGAGAGGTATTTACGCATACACGTTTTTTTGCTATTTTTGCAATTAAAATCTTAAGTTTGGATGAATAATTTATTGGATAAACTGGAAGCGATTTATAAACGATGGCTCGATATCGGCGAGGAGATCGCCAAGCCGGAAGCCATGGAGAATATGAAACGCTATATCAAGCTGAGTAAAGATTACAAAGATTTACAGGCAGTTGTCGATGCATACAAAAATTACAGGAATATTTTAGATAATATTGTCAATACCAAAGAGATCATCGCAACCGAAAAGGACGAGGATTTCCGGGAAATGGCCAAATCGGAACTGGAAAATTTCAATCTTCAACGTGATGAACTGGAAGAGCAGATCAGGTTACTGCTTTTACCTTCGGATCCGCAGGATAGTAAAAATGCCCAGGTGGAAATCCGTGCGGGCACGGGCGGAGACGAAGCCAGTATTTTCGCGGGAGACCTTTTCAGGATGTATCAGCATTTTTGCGATAAAAAAGGCTGGAAACTGGAAGTCATATCCATGACCGAAGGTACCGTTGGCGGATTTAAAGAGATAATCTTTAATATTTTGGGGGAAAATGTCTATGGATTGATGAAATATGAATCCGGTGTACACCGGGTACAGCGGGTTCCCCAAACCGAGGCACAGGGACGTGTACACACTTCCGCAGCCTCTGTCGTAGTACTTCCGGAAGCCGATGAATTTGACGTGGAATTGAAACAAAGTGATATCAGAAAAGACACCTATTGTTCTTCCGGTCCAGGCGGACAATCGGTGAATACAACTTATTCCGCAGTCAGGCTGACCCATATCCCCACGGGAATCGTGGTGGCTATACAGGACGAAAAATCGCAATTGAAAAATCTGGATAAAGCTATGAAAGTGCTTCGTAACAGGCTTTTCGAACTTGAATACAAAAAATACCTGGACGAAGTTTCTTCCAAGAGGAAGACCATGGTTTCAAGCGGTGACCGTTCGGCAAAGATCCGTACTTATAACTATCCGCAAAACCGTATTACCGATCACCGGATCAATGTAACGAGTTATAACCTTACCTCATATATGGATGGTAATATACAGGAAATGATCGAAGCTTTACAGGTTGCGGAAAACGCGGAAAGACTCAAAGAAGCGGTAGAGGAAGTATAATCCCGTGCCACTTTTTACGATCCGTGTTAAAATTTATTCATAGTTTTCGTATATTTGCCGACACTATTTGGAATTCAAATATTAATATTTAAAATAAAAAATTATGGCATTAGCAATTAATTCTGATAATTTTCAATCGCTGATGGAAGGCGAACAATTAGTAGTAATCGACTTCTGGGCGCAATGGTGCGGACCTTGTCGTGCACTCTCTCCTATTATTGAAGAATTGGCTGAGGAATACAAAGACAAAGCTGTAATAGGAAAATGTGATACCGATGAAAACAACGATATTGCCGTTCAATTCGGTGTCAGGAATATCCCAATGTTGGTTTTCGTAAAAAACGGGGAAGTAAAAGATACCCTGGTGGGATTAGTTAAGAAAAACGAGATCGTATCCAAGATCGATGCCTTATTATAATTTACTTCTGACCAAATATTTATTAACCAATAAAAAAAATTATTATGTTTAAAAACCACCCTAAAGGTTTATTTGTAGCGTTTTTCACCAATATGGGAGAGCGTTTCGGGTTTTACACCATGATGGCCATCCTGGTGCTGTTCCTTCAAGCCAGATATGGTTTAACGGAAGCTGAAGCCGGTGATTATTACAGTTGGTTTTATTTTGCCATTTATGCTTTGGCTCTTGTAGGAGGTATTTTCGCAGATTGGACCAAGAAATATAAAACCGTTATTTTAGTCGGTCAGATCGTTATGTTTGTGGGATACGTCATGATTGCCATACCCGGGATGTCCCTTACCGTATCTTTTCTCAGTTTATTGATCATTGCCCTTGGGAACGGATTATTTAAGGGGAATCTCCAGGCTGTTGTCGGACAATTATACGACAACAAACAATACGGACATCTCAGAGATAGTGCTTTTATGGTATTTTATATGGGAATCAACGTGGGCGCTTTCTTCGCCCCTTTTATCGCTACAGGCGTCAGGAACTGGTGGCTGGAAAAAAATGGTTTCCTTCATGACGGCAGTTTGCCATCCTTGGCACACCAAATGATGAACGGAACCTTACAGGATACCTCACAATTTCAGGAACTGGCAAACGCAGCCGTGATCAACGGACAACCTGTTACCGACCTTATGGGTTTCGCACAGAATTATATCGATGTATTCTCCAGAGGTTATAATTGGGCATTTGCCATTGCGGCTGTAGCCATGATTGTCTCCCTGTTGGTTTATATTATTTTTAACAAATTATTACCTTCCAAAAGCAAAGAACTTGCTGCTCAAGCCGTGGCTGTGGAATCGACTCCGGTAGTCGAAAAGAAATCCCTGAACATTGGAAAATTCATTATTCCGGTTATACTACTGGGAGTTATTACTTTCTTATTCCATTTATTGGGAATGTCAACTGGTATCCAGCAAATAGACTATAAATTAGGGTTAGCCATCGGATTATTCGTAGCTTTCGTAGCTTATATGTTCCAGATATCCACCAAAGAAGAAAGACCAAGAGTAGTATCACTCTGCCTCGTTTTCTGTGTTGTAATATTTTTCTGGATGTCTTTCCATCAGAACGGATTAACGCTTACGTTATTCGCACGTGACTATGTTGTTAAAGAGGTTGGTCCTTTCACGAACCTGTTCTTTAACCTTTGGTCGATTTTATGTGTAATTGCAACTATAGGCGGTGCCGTACTAGCTCTTAGAAAATCGAATCTGAGGAACCGGATTATCGGTTGTGTTCTTTTCTTAGTTGGCGGCGGTTTATGCTACTACTTCACCACCACTTATAGTGCGAGTAACCCTATCTCACCTGAGATTTTCCAATCTTTCAATCCGCTGTTTATAGTAGCCCTCACACCTTTGGTTATGGGATTCTTCGCATATCTTGCCAGAAAAGGCAAAGAACCTTCAACCCCGAAAAAAATCGGTTACGGTATGATCATCGCCGCACTGGGTTTCGTGATCGTATTAATAGCATCTCTCAACCTGGTATCTCCTCACCTTCTCGATGGAGCTGCACCACCGGAATCTTCAAGGGTATCTCCGTATTGGTTAATGAGTAGTTATTTGGTACTTACCATAGCAGAATTATTCCTGAGTCCGATGGGATTGTCATTTGTATCCAAAGTAGCTCCGCAAAGATTCCAGGGATTAATGCAGGGTGGATGGCTTCTGGCAACTGCAGTCGGAAATAAATTATTGTTTGTGGGTAGTTTGATGTGGAACCGCATCGATCTCTATTTATTATGGGGAATTTTCGTGATCTGTTGCGTAGTATCCGCTATCTTCATCTTCTCTATTATGAAAAAATTAGAGAAAGCGACTGAATAAATAAATTGATATAATACTTTATGAAAACACCGGCAGAATATCTGTCGGTGTTTTTTTATATATTGACCTGAAACATGGTCATCAAAAGATTATACATACCATATCAAAAGGAAATAGAATATTTTGAATGGATTTTGATTGTTCGCAACAATTCCCTTAGAAGCCAGAAGTGAAATATTATTTTTTAATTCGTTACCACAGAACCCAGGATATGGGCCAATTCTTTTCGTCTTTCCAGGATAACCGTTAATTTTAAGGTAATACCATCGATAACTTCCTGAGAGTGATCCTGTGATAATTCCTGCATCAATTGCGTTTTATACTCTTCTAAAATACGCAATTTAAGCATATTGAGATGTGATTCTACTTCACTGTTCAATTTCTGGAGATTATTGGACAAGGTATTCGTGGTCATGTCAAACCGGGTTTCCCATTCCGGACTATAATCAGGATCCGCATTGATCAGATGGGTGAGTACGAAATTACGTATTTCCTGTTGTTCATGCAAAGAAAAAAACTTCTTGATCGCATCCTGGTCGGGAGCATTGGGTGCGAATAATGCGTACTCTTCATATATAGCCCTGTATAAAGGTGTCGACAGGCAAATATCATCCTCATACAACTCGTCGAAAATATGCTGATCAATCCGGGTCTTCGCAAATATTTTCAATCCGTCGTCATTTTTCTTTTCCACATCGATTTCGTACATCCCGAATTTAAGAATAAGCAGGATGATCTTCTTTTCGATCTCTTCCAGAGGCTTTTCTTTTTTCACAGGTTTTTCCTGCGGAGGAATATTTTCCTGTAAAGGTACCGACCGGTCTTTTTTCCCTTTGTTAATTTTCTCCCAAACGGCTTTTCTTAGCTGGACATTCAACACTTCTTCGGAAAGGTCGAATATTTCGGCGCATTCTTTCACATAAAAAGCACGGACAATATGATCTTTGATACCGGCGATGGTTCCGATCATTTCGTTTACCATGGCAGCACGTTTCACCGGATCTTTTCCCGCTTCTTTCGACATTACTTTCACTTTAAAAAGCAGAAAATCCGTCGCTTCTTTTTCCAGGTAACCGGCAAGTTCCGTATTCGAATGTTTGCGGGCGAACGAATCCGGATCCTCGCCTTCCGGCAATAATACCACTTTCACATTGAGTCCGGCTTCCAGCAACATATCCACTCCGCGCATGGAAGCTTTTACACCGGCGGAATCGCCGTCATACAGTACCGTAATATTCAGAGTCTGGGAGGATAGTAATTTGATCTGCCTGTCGGTCAATGCCGTACCGGAAGATGCCACTACATTCTCGATGCCAGCCTGCGAAAGAGAAATCACATCCGTATAACCTTCCACGAGATATACGTTATCTTTGCTGCGGATTGTTTTCTTAGCGAAATAAAATCCGTAAAGGATATCGCTTTTATGATAGATCTCACTTTCGGGAGAATTAAAATATTTGGCCGATTTATCATCTTTTTTCAGGGTCCGGCCCCCAAAACCCACGACTTTACCCAAACTGTTATGGATCGGAAAAATGACTCTTCCCCGGTAAAAATCGTATTGCTTACCGTTCTCCGTTTGTTTGGTAAGTCCGGTTTTTAAAAGAAGATCCAACGCATAACCGTTTTTCAAGGCTTCGTGCGTGAAAATATCCCACCCGTCGGGATTATATCCCAATTTAAATTTTTGGATGGTAGCCTCCGTAAAACCTCTTTCTTTAAAATAGGAAAGCCCTATAGCTTTACCTTCATCGGAAGTGTTTAACTGGTTTGCAAAATACTTTTCCGCGAAAGTATTCAGGATAAACATGCTTTCACGTTCACTCTGCAGAGCTTTTTCTTCGGGAGTTTTCTCCTCTTCCTCTTCCAGAGCGATATTATACTTTTTAGCCAGGTATCGTAACGCCTCGGGGTATGATATTTTTTCGTGTTCCATTAAAAAATGGACGGCATTACCTCCGGTATCGCATACAAAACATTTGAAAATACCTAAACGGGGACTTACATACATGGACGGATTTTTATCATCATGGAAGGGACATACCCCTACCCAATTCTGCCCACGTTTTTTTAAGGAAACAAAATCTCCTACTACTTCCTCAATTTTTGAGACCAGCATGATCTCATCGACGGTCTGTTTGGAAATCATTAATGAGACACTTTAAACCTTTTAAATGTCTTGTCATCCTGCATTAAGCCCACTGCCTGCAGAAAAGCATCGTCGCTTTGAAGGAATACCTGGTAAGCATCCCCGAAATTAAATAAATTACGGGCGAATTCAAACTTCAGGTATTCGTTAATAAATTCCGGAGCTCTATTCTCATTTCTCAATTTAACCGTTTCATTATACGATTCCCGTACGTAAGCGGTAAGCAGTTCATCAAGAGCTCTGGTATCCTGCAGATCGGTTATATCGGAATAGAGCGAATCTATCTCGCTTTTCTTACTTTTGACAAAACCGGATAAACGGGATGAAAGATTCAACGGCACCGTATCCTTCACTCCTTCTTTTCTCGCATAATTCATAAAAGTGTTATAGAGTTCGTCGGAAACTTCAAAATCCCTTTTAAAATCTTCAATGGTAGGATACAAGGCTTTGTATCTTTCACGGTTGGCTTCCATATAATCCAATGTAAAACTACCGAAAATACCTTTCCTTACCAATTCATTGTACAGGGTGGAATATTTGGTCGTATCGATCGGGATGAAAATGTCCGGCATGATACCTCCGCCGCCGTAAACTACCCGTTTATTAGGCGTATAATATTTAAGAGAATCCGGAAAAGAAATACTGTCGGCCGTCAGGTATTCGCCGTGCCTGTACCTGTTGTTCAGATCCTGGTAATATTTATCCAGTCCGTCATTATAAGGTTTCTGGATACAACGGCCGGTAGGCGTATAGTAATAGGAAGTTGTAAGGCGGATCATTGACCTGTCGGCGAGATAAAGCGGTTTTTGTACCAGTCCCTTACCGAAAGTACGCCGTCCCATAATAAGGCCCCTGTCCCAATCCTGTACCGCACCGGAAACGATCTCGCTGGCCGAAGCCGAGTTCTCGTCTACCAGGACTATCAGTTTTCCTTTTTTAAATGAACCGTCGCCGGTAGCCATATACTCCTGCTTCTGGTTTCTGAAATTATCGGTATACACAATCATCTGGTCGGCTTTAATAAACTGGTTGGAAATCCTGAAGGCGACATCCAGATAACCACCGCCATTACCGCGAAGATCGAAGATAAGGTTTTCCATTCCCCGTGCCTTGAGTTTGGTGAGGGCGGTTTCAAATTCCTCCGGAGAAGTCTGGGCAAAGCGTTCCAGACGAATATAACCGGTTTTCTTGTCCACCATAAAACTGACATTGATACTATTCATTGGGATCTTATCCCTGGTAATAAGAAAATCCAAAGGATCGGACCGGCGTCCTCTTTTTACACGAACGGCAACTTTAGAACCCTTTTTCCCGCGCAAATGATTTTGCACCCAACGGTTATTGACATGGTTCCCTGTAGCTATGGCCGTGTCTACCTGAAGGATCTTATCTCCCACCATTAGTCCGACTTTTTCCGACGGCCCTCCGACCAGGACTTCCATTACATTGATCGTATCTTTAATAAGCTGAAAAGTAACGCCTATTCCGTCAAATGCACCCTGCAAAGGCTCGTTCATTTGTTGCACATCTTTTTTGGGAATATAGATGGAGTGCGGATCGAGGTCTTTGAGCATTTCAACAATTCCTTTTTCCACCAGATTATCAAAATTCACCGTATCCACATAAAGATCGTTCACAGACCTCAGCAATTGGTTCATCTTGGTATTGTTGAGCTGGTAAGAAGAATTCTGGGCGTATGAAAAAACGGATAATGTAACAAGAAATATGGTGACCCATATTGAAATGATATATTTCATAGAGTTTTTTTTAATAGAGTAGTAATAACGTATTAATATAAAAATTAGTTTATAAAGTATGCAAAAATACAAAAAAGCCGGTTAAGGATAAGGCAATTAGAACGAGCTTGTGACAAACCGGACGCAGGTTTTGTTCATAATTATTCCATAACCTTATTTTTTAGATTTATTTTCAACTTTTTTTGTATATTTGCAGCCGCATTGGTCTCTTAGCCGAGTGGTTAGGCACCGGTCTGCAAAACCGTTTACTCCGGTTCGAATCCGGAAGAGACCTCACCCCCAAGGAAGCTGTTTCAAAAAGCGAGACAGCTTTTTTAATTTGTAATGCTACCGGTAAAGTTGTTTTACCTTAACCATTTAAAATGAGCGCTAAAGATCACTTACGAACCCTACTGAACTTCCTGCACCTGGATTTAACCAAAAACCTGGAGTATGACCGGTTGACCAAGGCGATCATGAAAGAGGTGATCCGTCCGGGATTCAATTGTATTGATGTCGGGTGCCATAAAGGAGAAATACTGGACTATATATTACAATATTCCCCTGACGGAAAGCATTACGGATTCGAGCCGATACCCTATTTATACGACCACCTGAAAACCAAATACAAGGGAAAAGCGGAAATATTACCTTATGCGCTTTCCGATAAAACGGGAACTACTACTTTTCAGCTGGTAAAAAATGCTCCGGCATACAGTGGTATTAATAAAAGAAAATACGATATTAAGGATCCCGAGATCGAAGAAATTCAGGTGGAATTACGCACACTGGATGAGATAATACCAAAAGATTTAAAGATCAACTTTATTAAAATAGATGTTGAAGGTGGTGAATTCGATGTATTGAAAGGTGGAAAAGACCTCATTAAGAGGAATCAGCCTTTTGTGATCTTTGAATTCGGATTAGGCGCCAGTGATTACTACGGAACAAAGCCGGTCGAATTGTATCATTTTCTTACAGGATCAGGATTGAAAATCTCAACCCTGAAATCTTTTATTAAAAGAAAACCTTCGCTAACTGCCCACGAATTCGAGTTACTGTACAATACGAATAAAGAATACTATTTTCTTGCATGGGTTTAATCAGTTGATCCAATTCTTAAAGCAAATAAAAAGCCGGTAATTACTTTTTTGAGATTAAATTCTAAAGGACGTTTCGCTATCGCCAACATGACAGTCCTCAATTTCATACCTTCTTTGGATTTAACTATGTCGATAATAATCATTATTGAAAGCATGGTATTATGAAATACTAAGAGGTTTCGCCATTGCTCAATATGACAATGGTAATTGATTTTCTTATATAAACTTCACCATAGTCCTTAAAGGAGATTATAGAAGCTAAATAATTATCCGTAATATTTAGATTTTATGACTCATTTCGGTCTACTCATTGATCCAAGAATTTATCCAGAATGATAAAAAGTGATTAGAGGTAAAAAATACTGCTATTCATAAACTCTTTAATCAAAAAGAGAGGCTTTCGCCTCTCTTTTCTGAAATTCAAAATAATATTGTGCTAAAATCAATTACGGAAATAATTGAAGTTTCTTTATTCCTTGATAATTTTAAATTCGGTTCTGCGGTTAGCGGCACGGCCTTCCGGAGTGCTGTTGGTATCCGCCGGCCTGTCGAAACCGTATCCTTTACTGATTAAGCGGCTGCGTGAAACTCCTTTTTCAACCAGTACATTTACAACTGCTTCCGCGCGTTCTAAAGAGAGTTTCCTGTTGTAAGCTGCGGAACCCACATTGTCAGTATGTCCGGATATTTCCAGTTCCACGGTCGGATTTTCCATCATCAACCTGTATATATTATCGATACCGCCTAAAGATTCCGGTCTCAAAGTAGCTTTTCCGAAATCGAAGAAGATATTCTTCAATACTACGGTCCTGTCCACTTCAATTTTATCCAGGACGATGACTTTATTGATCACCGGCGCTTTTTCCGTCGCCGGAATATCGATCTTATCCGTATAATAGATGTATCCTTCCTTATTAGCGTTGATCACATATTCGCTTCCTACAGGCATGGTGAATAAGTATTCTCCGGTTGTGGCATTGGAAACCACAGCTGCCAGTACCTTATTGGAAACAGGATCATTAAGTTCAACGGTTGCGGAAAGAGGTTGACGGGTTTTAGAATCCAGTACCATACCTTTGATGGTAGCCATACCGTCATTACGGGTATCCGTATTGGATAACTGATTGAGCCTGTCCTGCATATCTTTCATCAATTTTTCCAGACTGTCTGCGATACGTTTATTGGCTTCATCCAGTTCGCGCTGTTTTTTCGCTTCATCTTCCAGTTTCTTATCGGATGCCAGTTTTCCTAACTTGATCCGGATACCGGCTTTTCCGCCGTAAGAGATCAGGTTAACCCGGTCGGTACGGTTGGAATTGATCATTCCGTTATATTTAATTCCTCCTCCGGTATTGTCATTCGCATTAGGAAGATAATGTTCGGGAGCTTCCATCAGTGTAGCATTGCTTCCTGATCCTTTAATATCATTAAAACCATAATCCAGGTATACGCCCAATGTAAAATCAACCCGTTTACCCATGCCGATCAGGAATCCGAATTCACCGGTTACGGCAAAGCTGTTCTTGATATCGGTTTTACCGTTCCAACCCAGTCTTTCATTGGGATTATGTACCACACCGAATCCATGTTTATTGACTTCCGAGATCGAATATAATCCCATCTCCAGTCCACCTTCATCAGGATAATAACCGGTAACATTTAATCCGCCTTCCTGGGCGTTCATATTATCGATTACTTTAAACTGGCTTTGCACCGGAATCTGGGCTTTCACACCCAGCGCCGCATAGATCCCGTGACGTTTTTCTTCCCCGAATTTATACTGGAAATTAAGCGTCAACGGAATTTCGATAAAATAGCCGGATTGCCTTTCTTCCCAATTGGCAAGACGGGCCCGTAATTCATAATTCCTGCTACTTCCCGAGATAAAATCATCATCGATCTGGTTTCCCAGGTTAAAATAATTGTCTTTGGAAAAGGGTGATTCATATTTACCGTATCCTTCATAATAAGAGAATCCCACACCGGTGGATATCCCCCAATTCTGTGAAAAATAATATGAATAGCCTATTGTGGCCAAACCGCCTAACCTGACTTTATTCTTTCCAAAAGAGTCTAATTCCTTTAACTTGAAATTAAATTTAGTAGCACCGGCCCCTCCGGAAATCGTCAGATGTGAACCTGCTTCCTGAGCGAAAAGGAGGGTATTTATTGCCATTAATAATATGATAATATTTATTTTTTTCATTTTCAATTCATTTAAAATTTTAGTTCTTAAATATTCTTCCTTATTCAAATTCAAACATTCCCCGGAATCCGGAAAGATTCCGGAGAATGAAATAAATATTATTTAACGATGATTTTATGGACAAATACCTGTGCATCGTGAGTAGTAATTCTGACAACGTAAGTTCCCGGAGCCACTCTTACCGGTAATTCAGTAATGGTTTGACGGGTTACGGTATTGAGCAGGATTCTTCCGGTGATGTCATAAAGTTCGATTTTCGCATCCACCGCTTCGTCATAGCCCGTTTCTATAAGGACACTGATCTGTTGATTAGCTTCCACAGGATTAGGATAAACCATTACGCGCATATTGCGGCCGCTGCTTACGGAAACCGGACAACTTTCATCATAGGAGCCGTTTTCATAATAAGCCCTTACGGTGTATTCCCCGTTAAGTCCGCGCGGATTATGGTAGTATTGGTTAGTTCCGTCGGTACGAATCGGCTCTCCATTGAGATACCATTGGTATGACCTGTATCTTTCATTCGTATTCTTGACAAAGATCACATCATCCCATTTCATACTGATCTGGAGGTTCTTTTCCTGGATAGACACGATCTGGCTCGACAACGGACCTCCACAGAAACTGTTTACGATCACATGATAAGAACCTGCCATATCCGGGGCAAAGGTTGCCGTATACGTACTGGCTCTGGCTCCCGGGATCGGGTTTCCGTTAAAGTACCATTGGTAGGTCAGGTCTTCACCCACGGCATCCACCGAAAGGTTAAGATCGAAATCGGTACATAAGGCGTCCGAAGATACCGGCTGTTGAGCTATCGCTAATGTCGGCACTACCCGGATTACGATCGGATAGGTAATCGTATAAGCCCCATAGCTAATAGTGAGATCAACATCATAGTCACCTTGGATAACGTTGGCCGGCATCCTGACCGTAATTTCATTATCAGGCAGCAGCAACGGAGTCACTCTGTTCTGGAATCCAACGGCTATAGCTTCCGGAGAGAATCTCAACGTATAGTTCAACGGAAGATCCACCACTCTTTCATAATCGATGTAAATCTGCGCGTCGGTAATACATACTTTGTGGATCTCATCGATGATAAGCGTCGGCTTTTCATACACCCGGATGGTTACGGATCCTTCCACCTTATTAGGACAACCCACTGCATCGGTTACCCGGCTCAGTGTGATCGTAGTATCGGACATCGGGTATATCGTAAATACGTAAGGCGTATTGTAAACCGTCACGCTAACGCCGTTAGTGAATTCCACGAGCCATGGCGCCGTACCGGTAAGGTCGATGGTAATATCGGCACTGCTTCCCTGAAGGATCGTAATATCACCCGAAATATTGGCAGTCGGCATCGGATCCGTATTCACCGTGATCACTTCAACCAGTGAAACCGACGAACATCCGCCTTCCACTACCTGAACATAATAGGTTCCGGCAACAGTAGCATCATAATTGTGATCGGTTCCGCGTTGCACCACTTCCGAATTGTTATACCAGATGTATTGCGCATTGGTGTAATCCTGGTTATTGGTTACGGTCAACGTCACGTGGCTTCCCGGTGCGCAGATCACATTGTTTTCCGAGCTTGTATTAACGAAAGGTTTCGGTATAAAGCTGTTATCCCTGGTGATCGTCAAAGGAGCGGAAACAGCGGCACACGGTTCTTCGATCACCTGCACCCTGTATTCGCCCGCCGTAGTGGCGTGGTAAATTTCATCGTTGGCATTCGGCACTAATACATTATTCCTGTACCATTGATAGGTAGGATTACTGTAAGATGCTTCGTTCTCAACGGTTAATATCACAACACCGTTATTACCGCAAATATTCTGACTGGACGGAGTGGCCGATACCACAACCTCGTTGATCTGGGAAGAAGATGACCTTACAGTTGTTCTCGCAGATACGGAAGCACAACCTTCATCCACCACCTGTACATAATATTCACCTGCAACCAGAGCTTCGTAGGTCGGGAATAATTCTTCCTGTACCAGTTGTGTTCCACGATACCAATGGTATACCGGATTTACATATTGCTGGTGATTAGATACGGACAACATAACGCTTCCGTTAGCCCCGCATATATTACCGCTTTCAGGTGCTTTAACAACCTGCGGTCTTGCGATGTTTCCGTTTTCTTTTCTTACCGTAATATTCACGGAGAACGCAGCACATACTTCATCCACTACGATAAGCCTGTATTCACCTGCTTCAGTCGCATGGTAAATGATAGAATTGGCACCCGGGATCGCGATACTGTCTTTAAACCACTGGTAAACGGCATTTACATACTCGTCTTCATTGGTCAGTTTCAGTAATACAACTCCGTTATTGCCGCATATTACATTGTTATCCGGTATAGACACCACATTCGGTTCCGCGATAAAGGAAGCAGAAGGTATGGCCCTTTCAGGATCAGATAATGATGAGCAACCACCGTCTATCACCTGTACGTAATAATCTTCTTCGGATATTACTTCAATCGAAGGAACATAGCCTCTCTGGATAATTTGCGTACCCGTATACCAGATATAAGTAGGATTGCTGTACTGGTCGGTATTGGTCACATAGATCAAAACGCTTCCGTTTTCACCGCAAATGTATCCCGAATCCGGAGTTTTAGCCAGAATAGGTTTCGCAATAAAGCTATTGTCTTTGGTTACATTGATCGGAAGTGAGAAGGCGGCACAATGATCCTGCATAACATGGATCCTGTATTCACCTGCTATGGTAGTGACAAGCATGGTTGAGGTTTCACCCTGAACAGGCTCGTTATACCTGTACCACTGATACGTAGCGTTCGGATAATCCTCGGCATTGGTCATTCTAAGAACAACAACTCCGTTCTCGCCGCAAATGTTTCTACTATCGGGAGTCGCAATAATGTATGGTTCGTTAATCGTGGTTGAAGAAGGCCTTACAAATTCGGATGTCGATACGGAGGAGCAGTCTCCTTCGATCACCTGCACGTAATATTCTCCCGTAGCGTGTGCTTCGAAAGTAGAACGCGGACCGTTTTGAACGATTTCATTTCCATGGTACCATACATATGTCGCATTGTTAAATTCCGCTTTGTTGGTCACGGAAAGGAACACGCTCCCGAAATCACCGCAGAGGTAACCACTAACAGGATTTTTAGCCAGTAACGGTTGCGGGATATAGCTGTCGGCATCCTTACGAATATTAATCGTACGGGAATTGGCAGCTCCGCCCACATCAATCACCTGCACCTGATAGTTACCCTCTTCACGGGCATGGTAAACGGTTGTGGTGGCACCCGGAATACGAATTCCATCTTTCAGCCATTGGAATTCAGGATTCTGGTAGTCTCCCGGATTGGTTACCCGAAGGATCACAACACCGTTATTACCGCATATCGTATTGCTTTCAGGCAGTGAAGTGATCAGAGGCGTGGGTACTACAACACCCGATTGCCTTAATACTTCAGGTTCAGACACAGCCGAACAACCACCTTCCACAACTTGTACATAATAAACACCGGCTACGGTTGCATTGTAGGTAAATGAAGGATTGTTTTGGAGAATTTCAGTGCCACGGTACCATATATATGTCGGATTGGTATAGACAGAATGGTTATTTACCGTTAAAAGTACGCTACCGCCCTCACTGATAATTCCTGTAGCCGGTGATAAGTCCAGAGTCGGTCTTTCAATAAAACCGTTATCTTTAGTTACATTTATACTTGAAGAATACGTTAAGCAATCGCCATCCTCAACCCTGATACTATAGCTTCCGGCTGTAGTCGCCTGGTAAAGGACAGTATTAGCCCCTGCAATAGCCACATCATTTCTGTACCATTGGTAAGAAGCGTTCGCATAATCGTCTTCATTGTCTAATCTTAAGATCACTACTCCGTTATTTCCGCAAATATTATTGGATTGGGGAATAGCCGAGATACGGGCTCTCGCAATATTGTTACCTGAATTCCTTACATTGACACTCGTCGAAACCGAGGAACATCCGCTTTCCACAACCTGTACATAGTAAACTCCCGTAGTAGAAGCCAGGTAGGTAGAGAGAGGTCCGTTTTGAACTACATCAGTTCCATGATACCAAATGTAAGTAGGATTCGTATAGTCGGACGCATTGCTAACCTGGAATTCCACGTTACCACCGTCACCGCATAACAACGCGCTTTCAGGTATGGAGATCAGTTCCGGCCTGTCGATATCACCACCGTTTTGAGTGATTACAATCTGTTCAGAATAGATCTCGTCGAACGGAGTTTCAACCTGTATCCTGTAATTACCTGCCTGTGTGGCGTGATATACGATAGCAGTCGCGCCGGGTATTACTACATCATTCCTGTACCATTGGAAGATCGGGTTATAATAAACGTCCGCATTTTCCAGTCTCAATACAACCACGCCATTAACACCGCAAATAGTATTGCTGGCAGGTTGTGAGCTTACCTGAGGAGTGGCCAGACCGGAACGTCTTAATTCTTCCGGATCTGAAATAGAAGAACAATTACCGTCAACCACCTCAACATAGTAAGTACCGGCAACATTAGCCTGATAAGTCGAAGTTCCGTTTTGTTCAACGATCTGCGTACCCATGTACCATATATAAGAAGGATTGGTATATACCGAATGATTGGTTACGGTAATCGTTACACTTTCACCATCGGTGATGATACCTGAAGCAGGTGATAATGATAAGCGCGGTTTTTCAATATAGGTATTTTCTTTAGTCACATTTTTACCTACCGAGAAACCTCCGCAAAGTCCGTCCAATACCTGGATTTTATATTCACCTTCCGATGTCGCATGATAGATGATATCCGTAGCACCCGTAATCGCAATACCATTTTTGTACCATTGATATGAAGGATTGGTATAATCACCCGGATTGGTCAATCGTAAGGTTACAACTCCGTCATCACCGCAAATTACGTATTCTCCGGAAGAAGAAGCGATAACAGGTTTAGCGAATACCGCAGATGAAGTTCTGAGTTGTACGGTTTCGGATACGGATGAGCATCCTGATTCCGATACCTGTACGTAATAAGTACCCTCAGTTTCAGCTTCGTAAGTCGGAACCGCACTGTTTTGTACAATGGTAGTTCCTTTAAACCAGATATAGGTAGCGTTTCTGTATGAAGAGCTGTTAGCTACGGATAACAGTATACTTCCGTATTCACCGCAGATATATTCCGTATCAGGATTCCTGGCAATTACCGGCTTGGTGATGGAACTGTTGTCTTTCGTCACACTACGTGATAATGAGTACGCACTGCAATCTCCGTCGGTTACTCTCAACGTATAACTTCCTGCTTCGGTAGCCTGATAAATTTCAGTTACGGCTCCCGTAATGGCGATATCGTTCCTATACCATTGATAAACAGGCTGTGTATAGTCGCCGGCATTGGTTAATTGCATAATAACCACTCCATTGGCACCACATACATTGTATCCGCCGGAAGTAGAAGCGATTTCAGGTCTGTTGAAATTACCGGTCGTGATTCTCACTTCTTTGGTTATGGAAAGTGAAGAACAGGTTCCGTCGATTACCTGGACGTAATAATCGCCTTCGGCTGAGGTTTCAAATATGGAAGAAGTACCTTCCTGTACGATTCCGTTAGCGTTATACCATACATAAGTAGCATTGTTATATTGTGAAGCATTATTGACGCTTAGAGTAACAACGCTGCCTTCACCGCAAAGATAACCGTTAGCAGGTGTCAATGCTAATTCAGGTTTCGCAATATAACTGTTATTCTTCCTGAGGTCGATGGTACGTGAGAATGCCGCACAACGGTCATCCACTACCTGGATACGGTATGCACCGGCTTCAGTAGCGTGATATATGGCAGTATTTGCATCCGGTATCATGATATCATTCCTGTACCAGATATAGATACCGTTCTGATAAACTTCAGGATTGGTCAGACGAAGCGTGATAACTCCGTTTTCTCCGCAAATTTCAGCAGCATCAGGTCTTACTTCAACCAATGGTTTTTCGATTTCCGTAGCACTGGTATTCACTGCCCTTGGCACGGATAATGCCGAACATTCGTTTTCAGATACCTGGATACGATAGGACGCTCTCTCGAAAGCTTCGTAAGAAGATCCGGTAGCACCCTGGATCGGCATATTATTTTTATACCACTGGTAAGTAGGATTATTGTATTCGTCAACATTGGTGAGATAGAGCATTACACTTCCCTGCGTACCGCAGATAAGTCCGTTCACAGGTGAAGTTTCAACTTTCGGTTTTGGAATTTCATCCCCGCTGCCGATCAGGGAAACCACATCGGAGAAGGCGCCGCAGGAACCTGCCACAACCTGTAACCTGTAATCTCCGCCTAACTCGGCTTCATAAGTAGGGCTGGTAGCTCCGGCGATAAGTTCATTATTATAGAACCACTGGTAGAATTTAGTACCCGAACCGAAGTCACTCTCGTTGCTGAACATTAACAATACACTTCCGTGTTCACCGCAAACTTTCGTTCCGGATGCGGCTACGATCGGTTTAATGGCGGTATTGTTAGATTTATTCACGATAAGTTCATCAACGGATACGGCGCCACAACCACCTTCAATTACCTGAGCGGTGTATGTTGCCCTGGTTTCCGCCTGATTCTCATATTTTACTTCATAGGTATTGCCGGTAGCACCCTGGATCAGAAGGCCGTTTTTATACCAGCGATAAGTTGCATCTTCATAAGCACCTCGGTTGTATACATAAAGTATTACGCTACCGTCGTTACATAAGATACCGCTGGAAGGTGTCATCCTGATATCGAGTGGTTCAATAAAAGAAGCAGGAGTTTTGGTAACCTGGTAACTCTGGGAAACACCCAAACAGCTTTCACTATTCACCCTGTCATAAACCCTCAGTTCGTATAAACCGGCTTCAGTTGCATTGTAATACGGGAAATTGCTGTTAGCGATCACCACGTTATTCCTTCTCCATTCGAAACGGGCACCGGAAGTGAAATCGCTAATATTTAAGAGACTCATATAAACACTGCCGTTCACACCGCAAATATCAAGGGATTGCGGTTCTACTGACAGAAGCGGGGTAGCCGTCGGGCATACACTTTCTTTTACTTCGATCTCATTAGACCATGCCGCTTTTCCTGTCTCTACCACTAACAGTTTATAGAATCCCGGAACCGTAGCACTATAGGTAAAGTCGGTACCTTGTTGTACAACCGTTTCACCATCCTTAAACCAATAATATTGAGGTGAAGTATAGGAACCCGGGTTCTGTAACGTCAGGAGTACGGGGTTACCGCCCACGATCATAGCATCACTCGGGGTGGCGGCGATACGTGGCGGATCTATGGTACAGGAACTGTTTCTTCTTATCGTAACCGTTCTTGAAACCGCATAGCAATCTATGGTTGCCACTTCGATATAATAGTCACCTGCCTGGGTTACGGAAAGCACCGTACCGGTTTCACCGGATATAGGCATTCCGTTTTTATACCACTGATAAGCAGCTCCGGTATAGGAAGCGCTGTTTGTAAGCCTGATAACGGCCACGCCATTATTCGCGCACACATCGTTAGATTCCGGATATACAGTGATTTCAGGAGTGGAGATAGAAGACGATCCCATGGTGAGAGGAATTCTTTCCGATGTCGCGGAACAGGTGTTACCATCTATCACCTGTACGAAATATCTTCCGCCTGCCGTAGCCACATAACTCGGAACCGCACTTCTCTGTACTTCTTCCGATCCGCGGTACCAAATGTAGGTAGCCTGATCATAAGAAGAGGTATTGGTTACCGTTAAACGGATACTGCCGTTTACGCAGATTTCCGTTTTATCAGGAGATTTTGACACCAAAGGTTTGTCTATGGAATAAGAAGTATTCGTTCTGATATCCTCTTCAGCAGACATGACCATACAACCGCCGTCAATAACGACAATACGATATTTTCCTGCCTGGGTTACTTCATATATTTCTTCGGTAGCATTAGGAATAGCAAAATTATCTTTATACCATTGGTAGGTTGCGCCGGTGAAATCCGCAGCATTGGTAAAGCGTAAGATCACACTTCCGTCGTTACCGCATATACCTCCGGAAGGAATACGGCTAACCAATGGTCTTTCGAGACCGGGAACATTGCTGGTTCCGATTGACTGGACATCAGAATAATTCTTACATCCGGCTTCGGATACCCTCACCCTGTAGTTGCCTGCGGCCGTTACTTCCAAAGCAGCTCCGGTCTGACCCGGAATGATCGTATTACCGTCATACCATTCATAAGAAGGATTCAGGTAAACCTGCCTGTTGCTTACCTGCAACAGGATAGCGCCGTTAGGGGTGCATACAACGGATGAACCGGAAGGCACAACGGTCAATATCGGTTTTTCCGCATCACAACCCGTCGTTACGTCCAATTCTCTGGAAGACCATCTCGCACAATCATGATCAACAACTAATAAACGGTATCTTCCTGTCTGGGTAGCAGCATAAGTTAAAGTATTTTCAGCTACGATTTCCGAAGTACCCCTGAACCAATAATATTTTACGCCCGAACTGTAAGCCGCGCTATTATTGAAGCTCAGTGTTACCGAGCCACCGGACGGTATTTCACCGTCGGTCGGGAACATAGAAATATTCGGATCTGCAATAGAACCGCTTCCCGGGTTCTTAATAACGGTTATCGGGGTTGAAATAACTCCGCAGTCACCGGAAATGATCTGTAAATAATAAGTACCCGCTTCACTCACGGAAAGTACGATATCATTTTCGTTTGCCATCGGTTCGTCATTCCTGTACCATTGGAAAGAAGCTCCGGTGTATTGGATAGCATTGTTCAATCTGAACACTACCACACCGTAATCTCCACAAATGGTTTTATTAATGGATTCAGGATAGCTTACCACATCCGGAACTACGATAGTGGTTCCCGAAGGAGTCAACACTTCGCGGCGGGATGTTGCAGAACATGTTCCGTCAATTACCTGCACGAAATAAGTACCTTGTTCCGTAGCCACGAAATCAGTACCGTCTCCTACTCTCAGGTCATCTTTATACCATACATAACCCGCAGAAGAAGGATATTCATTCGTATTGGTTACACTTAACCTGATACTTCCGTTAGTACAAATCGTATTTCTGTCGGGAGTCTTGGACACGAGAGGTTTCCTGATCGCACCCGACTGGGATATTACATTTTCTTCCACCGACATGGCCAGGCAATTACCATCCCTTACCACTACACGGTATCTTCCGGGTTGGGTAACTTCATAGATCCTGCCGTTCGCATTCGGTATCTCATAATTATCTTTAAACCATTGGTAATTAGCACCCTGGAATTCCTGGACATTGGTGAAAGTCAGGATAACACTTCCCGAAGCTCCGCACAAGTTACCATTAACCGGTGTTCTCGCTACCAAAGGCTTAATTGTAGCATTGTTATTTGTTGTAATCGGGATAGCCGGATTGGAAACTTTCCGACAGCCATCCGTAATCGCTACCTGGTATAATCCGTCATCCTGGGCAGAAAGTTCTAGTGTAGAACGTGTCTGTCCGCCGATAGGCGAATTATCTTTATACCATTGGTAAGCGGGAGTTATATACTGGTCACGGTTACTTACCTGTAACAGAACAGAACCGTTGGCGCCACAAACATTCGTGATGTCATATACAGCCGTTACGACAGGATCTGCGATATGGCACATACCATCTATGGTAACCTGTTTTAAATCGGACCAGCTGGCACAAGTACCATCTACGATAAGTAAACGATAATCACCTATTTCATCCGTAGTGTAGGACAATTCGTTCGCACCCTGCCTGATTACGGATGCCGTGCTTTCGAACCTGTTAAGGTCGCCTTTGAACCAATAGCAATAGCGTCCCGGGTAAACATTCGGATTTTCCAGTTGCAATACAGCTGATAAACCTTCTACGATACGTCCGTCTTCCGGATCTATGCTAAGGTCGGGTTTCGGGATAAACGAGCTGGAAGATTTCACCACAGAAACCGGGTCAGAAACCGCAGCACATTCAAAGTTTTTCACTTCCACGTAATAAGAACCTGTTTCAGTGGCTGAATAGATAATACCGGTCGCCTGTGCGATCGCGATACCGTCTTTGTACCATTGATAAGTGGTTCCGGGTGCATAAGTATTACTTAATCTTAATACTACCACGCCGTTCTCACCGCATACGATCTTATTTCCGTTAGCAGGATCGGCAGGATAAGTCGCGATTACTGGTGTATTGATATAGCCACCTCCCGAATTGAGAGTAGTAGTTTCCGAAACTGCGGCACAACTGTTTTCAATTACCTGAACCATATATTGACCCGCCTCGGTAGCCACAAAACCTGAAGTAAGGGAACTACGCTGAACCTGTCTGTCTCCTTTGTACCATACATATACCGCATTACTTGCGTAATCGGATTTATTGGATACATCCAGGCGGATACTGCCGTTGATACAAATATCGTAACTGTCGGGCGACCTGGAGATTTCAGGCTGTGTAATGTGACCCGAAACTCTTCTCACATCTTCCTCAGCCGACATGGCCATACAACCATTATCCTCTACCACTACGCGGTATTTACCGGGTTCCGTTACTACATAGATCAGTTCGGTAGCATTCGTAATTGCATAATTATCTTTGTACCATTGGTATCTGGGAGAGGTATATTCCTGAACATTGATAAAGCTCAGGATAACACTTCCTTCCGAACCGCAGATATCGCCATTCGGGATTCTTTCCACGAAAGGTTTGGCAATCTCGCTGGATACACGTACAATTGTTTCAGTCAGGGAATAGTTATAACAATCCGCGTCGGAAACCTTCACATGATAAGTACCATCCTGGGTTACTTCGATAGTAGGTGTGTTTCCGCCTATGGCTACGTTATTTCTATACCATTGATAGGTCGGATTGGCGTATACGTTGCGGTTGCTCACCTGAATCAGGGCAGATCCGTTGGTTCCGCAAATCCGGTTTTGGGCCGGAATTACATTTAATTCCGGCTTTGCCAAAACACAAGAGGCTTCTCTTACATCGATATCATTAGACCATCTCGCACAACCGTTATCTTCCACTAATAAATAATAGGTACCGGTTACGGTAGCTTCGTAAGTAAGGACATTGGATTGTAACAAGGTAGTCTTTTCATTGGTAAACCAATGATATAAAGGTTGGGTGTAAGCATTAATATTGGCAAAAGTCAGAGCTACGGGATCATTTTCGATCATCTCTTCCGGATCAAGCGTTACCAAAGGCAGGCTGATCGAAGAGCCGTTCTGTTTTTGTATAGTTACAGGAGTTGAAGATGCTCCGCAAGACTGGCTGATCACCTCGAGGTGATAATCACCGGCTTCGGTGGCGGAATAAGTCACGGAAGTAGCGCCGGCAACAGGCATATTATTTCTATACCATTGATAGGTAGCACCGGCCGGGTATGTCGTTGTAAGCCTGAGTACCACTACCCCATCTTCCCCGCAAATCATATTGGTGGAAGGATAGGTTGTGATTACCGGAGCAGTAATGGTTGATCCTGACATCCTGAGAGTTTCTTTTTCCGAAACTGCCGAACAGGTATTGCCATCCACAACCTGTACAAAATAGGTTCCTGCGGTTGTAGCAAAGTAATACGGACTTGGACCATCCTGTACGATTTCAGTATTCTTATACCAGTAATAGGTAACATTGCCATAAGAAGAAGCGTTGGCTACTTCCAGGCGAATTGAACCATTATTACAAATCTCATCCTGATTCGGATTTTTGTTCAAGCGTGGTTTTTCAATATTTCCGGTTCCCGGTACTACCGAGATTTGGCCGGAAATCGCGCTGCAATTTCCTTCTCCAACGAAGAGACGGTATTGACCCGGAGCAGTAGCTTCATAAATAATACTACCCGCACCCGCGATCGGTTCATTATCTTTATACCATTGGTAAGTAGCACCGGTAAATTCTTCCGGATTAGTCAGTCGTAGAATAACCGCTCCGTCATTTCCACAAATAACCGCACCGGTCGGATGAGCGGAAATTAACGGTTTAACAGGCATCGTACCGGTACTATTTACTACGTTATAGCTTCTGGAATATACGATACATCCTTTGTCGGTTATGGATAACCGGTAAATTCCGGCACCAAGGTTCGCGTTATTGACAACTTCGAGATAGAATGAAGTAGCTCCTGCAATCGGACTGTTATTTTTGTACCATTGATAAGCCGGGGCATCATAATCATCTTTATTACTTACCCTGAAGAATACGGATCCTTCCGGTAAACATAAATCATATTGATCGCCATTAGCCAACGGAGTAACCACGATAACCGGTTCAGGTACGTATTCAGGACAATCACTGTCTCTTACATTCACTTCCTGAGACCATACGGCGCAACTGTTTCCGTCTACGATCAACAAGCGGTAATCTCCTATTTCTGCAGCATCGTACCTTACTTTGTTAATACCGGATGATACGATGTCGGTTCCTTTAAACCAATAATACATAGCACCGGTATAATCATTCCCATTCAATACGGTCATTTCAATAGGATCATTATTCCTCATGATAGCATCTTCCGGGAAGACTTCCAGGTCGATTTCCGCAATTACGGCATTGTTCTTCGTAATTTCGATAGGATCACATACCACGCCGCAACCGTCAGAAGTAATAATCTGCAAGTAATAGGTTCCTTCTTCTTCTGCGGAATACATAATCTTATTGGCATTTCTTATGGCTACGCCATCTTTATACCATTGATAAGTAGCATTAAGATAAGAAGAAGCATTTCTTAATCTCATCACAACTGTTCCGAACTCACCACAAATTTCCTGACTGGCAGGATAAATATCCATCTGAGGAGTAGCGATAGTTCCTGTTCCCTGTTGAACATTTATATTTTCAGAGCTGGAAGTACAATTTCCGTCTTCTACTACCACAAAATATTCTCCATTAACCCGGGTGATATAATAAGAAGTAGTGACACCTAATGCAACTCCGTCTTTAAACCAGCTGAAAGTAGGATTGGTATAAGCATTTAAATTAGTAACAGACATATATACATTACCTCCGATACAATATTGCGCATTATCGGGATGAATATCCAGAACCGGTTTGGCTATGGAGCCCGCATTACCCGGTTTGGTTACCTGCCTTGCATCAGATACGGCTGTACAAGTTCCTGATTGAACCAGGATATAATAAGAACCGGCTTCGGTAGCACGCCAGATCACACTGTTGGAGTTGGCCTGTTCGATTCCGTCTTTAAACCATTTGTAGGTCGCGTTTGCATAAGTAGTGGTTAGGCGTAAGATAACTTCGCCGCCTTCTTCACAGATCTCATAACTGTTGTTCAAAGAACTGATCTCCGGTTTGGTTATTGTACCTGAACCCTGGCTTACGTTCACCACATCGGAGCCTGAAACACAGGTTCCTTCTTTTACCACAACGAAATAAGCACCATCAGTGGTAGCGATATGGTAAGAAGTAGTTACATTTAATTCAACGTTATCCTTGAACCAGCTGTAAGTCGGATTGGTATAAGCTGTCGTATTGGTAATGCTTAAATAAACAGCGCCGCCGGCACAATATTTTCCGTCGTTTGGTTCGGATGCGATGATCGGTTTGGTAATGCTTCCGGCGTTGCCCGGTTTGGTTACCTGTTTCGCATCGGATACGGCCGTACAGGTTCCTTCCTGTACCAAAATATAATAAGAACCGGCTTCGGTGGCACGCCAGATCACACTGTTGGAGTTGGCCTGTTCGATTCCGTCTTTAAACCATT
>CALECM010000067.1 GCA_937949745.1 uncultured Bacteroidales bacterium
TCACATCCGGCCTAATGGTTCATATATAATTATTGAAAGATGGAGTTAAAAGTATATAAAATCGACGGAAGCGAATCATCAAAAAAAGTTACGTTAAACGATGCAATCTTTAACGTTGAACCTAATGATCACGCCATTTGGTTGGATGTGAAGCACATTTTAGCCAACAAAAGACAGGGTACCCATGACACGCTTGAGAAATCGACGATTTCAGGAAGTACCCGGAAATTAAAGAGACAAAAAGGAACCGGTGGCGCCCGTGCCGGAAGCATCAAATCCCCTACTATCCGGGGAGGTGCGACCGTATTCGGCCCACATCCGAGGGATTATAGCTTTAAGCTCAATAAAAAGATCAAACGCCTGGCCCGTTTCTCCGCTTTGTCTTACAAAGCCAAAGAAAATAATATCATAGTGGTTGAGGATTTTGCTTTTGATGCGCCTAAAACCAAAGCCTATCTGGATATTATGAAGAACCTTAAACTTGATGATAAGAAAACATTGTTACTGGCCAATGATTCCAATACCAATGTATATTTGTCATCCCGTAATTTAAGACGTACTAAAGTGATCCGCGCTTTAGACGTGAATACGTACGACGTGCTGAATGCCCACAATGTTATTATTTGTGAGAACAGCATACCGGAAATCGAAAAGATGTTAGGTCAAAGTGAATAATTAAAAGCTGATAAGACAATGAACGTATTAATTAAGCCCATAATAAGTGAAAAGATGACCGGCATCGCGGAGAAATATAACCGCTACGGTTTCGTCGTTAACAGAAAGGCTACCAAAACCCAGATCAAAAAAGAGATTGAAGAGATATACGGTGTTAAAGTACGGCAAGTCAATACCCTGATCCAAAGAGGTAAATCCACCTCCCGGTATACCAAAGCGGGGATGATCACCGGACAGAAAAATACCGTGAAGAAAGCATTTGTGTTCGTAGATAAAGATGATAAGATAGATTTTTTTAGCAGTATTTAAAACATGGCATTAAAAAAGTACAAACCGGTTACGCCAGGCCAACGCTTTAAAGTGATTAGCGCCTTTGACGAAATTACCACAGACAAACCTGAAAAAAGTTTATTATGTCCGAAAACAAGAACCGGCGGGCGAAATAACAGTGGTAAAATGACGATGCGGTACCGCGGTGGCGGTCATAAAAAGATGTATCGTATAATTGATTTTAAAAGAAGTAAGGATGGTATTCCTGCTACAGTAAAAACGATCGAGTATGACCCGAACAGGTCTGCCCGTATCGCATTATTGTTTTATGCCGATGGTGAAAAGAGCTATATCATTGCTCCCCACGGTTTAAAAGTAGGGCAAAATATCGTTTCCGGGAACGGTGTTTCCCCGGATTTGGGTAATACCCTGACTTTGGGTGAAATTCCTTTCGGATCTGTAATTCATAATATCGAATTACGTCCCGGACAGGGTGCCAAAATAGCCCGTAGCGCAGGATCTTATGCCCAGTTGATGTCCAGGGACGGGAAATATGCGACCATTAAACTGCCTTCCGGTGAAACCAGAATGATTTTATGCAGTTGCCGTGCCACTATCGGAATGGTATCCAATGTTGACCATAGCCTTGAAGTATCCGGAAAAGCAGGAAGAAGCCGTTGGATGGGACGCCGCCCCAGAGTTCGTGGTGTGGTTATGAATCCTGTGGATCACCCGATGGGTGGTGGTGAAGGACGTGCTTCCGGTGGACATCCCCGTTCAAGGAAAGGCTTACCGGCTAAGGGTTACCGAACCAGAGCTCATAGGAAAAATTCGGATCAATATATTATAGAGAGAAGGAAAAAATAATTTAAATAATTCGTAATATGAGTCGATCATTAAAAAAAGGTCCCTATATACATTATAAACTGGAACAAAGAGTTAAGGAAGCACAGGCATCAGGCAAAAAGTCCACGCTGAAAACATGGTCCCGCGCCTCTATGATATCTCCTGATTTTGTCGGACTTAACATCGCTGTTCATAATGGAAATAAATTCATCCCTATTTATATTACCGAAAATATGGTAGGCCATAAACTGGGTGAATTCGCTCCTACCCGTATATTCAGGGGACACGCAGGACAAAAAGACAAAGGAAAAAGATAAGTATCGCGACGATTTATATCGTAATCACTTTTCCATAAAACGCCGGGTTATAAAATAATCCGGCGTTTTGCTATTCCGGCTTCCTGATTCTCTGGGAGTATGGTTTCACGTTATTGCCTAAAAGGCCGTATCCCATATCTTGATATTTGTTCTGTCAAATTCAAAAAGAGTGTTTATCCGATACAATTCCATTCCTTTCCATAATTTGTATGCTACTTATTGGAAATCCCATATATTTAATAATAAATATCTATGAACCAAATCATTATACCCAAGTTGATATACTATCATTTTTGTTATCTTTGCGACCTTTAAACCTAATATAATGAGTACTTATTTGTATAAGGATATCAATAAGGTAACCACAAAAGTGTTACAGCAAATGCGGGAAGAAGGTGAGAAAATCGCCATGCTTACCGCTTATGATTATTCTATGGCAAGGTTACTGGATATGGCAAAAATTGATGTCATACTGGTAGGAGATTCCGCGGCCAATGTAATGGCCGGTTATAAAACTACCCTGCCGATAACCTTGAATGAAATGATCTACCATGCGGCATCGGTGGTGCGGGCAGTAGAACGGGCATTGGTTGTCGTGGATTTGCCATTCGGCACTTATCAGGGAAATTCAAAAGAAGCTTTAAACTCAGCGATCCGTATTATGAAAGAATCGGGAGCTGATGCCGTTAAACTGGAAGGCGGTGTGGAAATTTCCGAATCCGTTGACCGTATCCTCAGCGCCGGCATACCCGTGATGGGACATTTAGGCCTTATGCCGCAATCCATCAATAAATTCGGGACTTATACCGTAAGGGCCACAGAATCTAAAGAAGCTGATAAAATATTGTCCGACGCCAAGATATTGGAACAACACGGATGTTTCGGAATTGTACTGGAGAAAATCCCTGCGGAATTTGCGAAAAATGTAACTGAATCCGTGAGTATCCCAACCATTGGGATCGGCGCCGGTCCGCATGTAAGCGGACAGGTTCTCGTACTGCACGACATGCTGGGCATCACCCAGCAATTTTCTCCACGCTTCCTTCGCCGGTACCTAAACTTATCGGAAGAGATCATTGGTGCCATCAGTCATTATATCGGCGATGTAAAAAAGATGGATTTTCCGAATGAAAAAGAGCAATATTAACCGGAGGTGAATTGATTTTTTTAATATGACGGACTTTAGGGAAGATATCCGGGAACGGATCTTATATGAGGATAATCATCTCATCATCGTAAATAAAAGGGCCGGCGAAATAGTACAGGGAGACAAGACCGGCGATATCCCTCTTTTGGAGAAAGTAAGGACATACCTTAAAGAAACTTATAGTAAACCTAATAACGTATTTTGCGGCCTGGTCCACCGTATTGACCGGCCGGTAAGCGGGATCGTGATTTTCGCCAAAACTTCAAAAGCCCTGTCCCGGATGAACGAACTGATCAAAAACCGGCAGTTAAAAAAAATTTACCGGGCTATTGTAGACAAGGAACTTCCCGGACAAACCGGTAAGCTCACCGGTTATCTTTGGAAAAATGAAAAGCAGAACAAAAGTTATCCTGTCTCTGCTTCACAACCCAACGCCTCTTACGCCGAATTAAATTACCGCATCATGGGCAAGACCAAAAGTTTTGTCTTACTGGAAATCGAATTGATAACCGGGAGGCATCATCAGATCAGGGCGCAATTATCGGAACAGGGCGCGCATATCAAAGGAGATCTGAAATACGGGGCAAAAAGATCCAACCAGGATGGTTCCATATCATTACATGCCGCCCGTATCGAATTTGAACATCCTGTTTCCCATGAGTTCCTGGTTATAAATGCAATACCACCGCAGGAAGAATTCCGGAAAATATGGGATAATCTCTAGTCAGAAATCACCTTCGGCATTTTCCAATCTTTTTAATCTTTGATCCCGGATCTGTTCGGACAAAGTATGGAAAATAGTCAGAAAAGTTAAAAAAAGGAGTAGCATATTAAACTTTTTTGTTGTATTTTTGTCAATAAATTTGTACTAAAAAAATCTGGCATGAAAAAAATATTTACCCTCTTATTCACATTTTTGGTATCTTTCAGTTTCGGACAGTCCGTACAACTTCTGTATCAGGGACAACCATACAGTAATAACGATACCATTTTTATCACCCTTGATAATCCATCTATCGAAGAAAATAAAATCTATGTTGACATTGCCAATACATCCGAAGAAGTTTTTTCCCTGATGGTAAGAAAACAGGAATTGGTCATTATTCCGGGTTCTATTAATTCTTTCTGTTTTAACAACAATTGTTATTCCGGTTCGCAATCCACCGAGCCCTATAACATACAGCCCAATGATACGCTGGCTTATAGTAAAACTCCTTTACAGGCATTTTACTTAGAGTATTTACCTAATGAAAATACAGGTGTATCCGTTATCAAATATAATTTCTACAATAATAACCGCCCGAGTGATAACGTCAATCTTAATTTTTACATTGATACGAAACAACCTACGGGAACAAAAGATATAAAAACAACTTCTTCCACACTCAAGGCTTATCCGAACCCCGCTTCCTCACAAGTAAACATCCAGTATGATGTAAAAAACACACCGCTGAACGGTGACCTGAAACTTGTGATTAAGAATATCATGGGCGCTACAATGACCGTATTACCTTTATCACAAACGGCGGCTACCGTAACAGTGGATATCAGTGAAATACCTTCAGGCCTTTATTTTTATTCTATAGAATCAAGCGGCCGTATCTTGATGACCAAAAAACTTATGGTTAAATAAAACCGGAAAATACTCTTAACAATCCTTAATGGAATGTCAAAAATACTCCCAGCGGCAGCATTTAATTTGAATGGTATAGCCGTTGGGAATCTTGATTGGATCACCGCCGTATTTTTAGTTATCCTTATTTTCATTACGCTGGAATTTACTTTATACCGGCGAAAAATGACATTGCTGATCCAGTCCCTGTTTTCACCACGCCATTTCTCTCAACTGACCAGGGAAGGTAAAATCTTTAATGAAAGAATATTCATCCTGAATATCGGGATGATTTTCCTGACCCAGGCTCTTTTTGTATACGCACTTGTGGAATTATTTTTCCCGGGAATTTACATTCAGTTCCAACCACCCGTAGTTTTCCTGATAGCGCTGGGCGCCGTTATTATCGATTATCTTTATAAAATTACCATCACTTATACATTTTGCTATCTTTTTGATTATGAAGAAGAAAGGAGTTCCTATTATTTATACAAATTATTTTATTCCACTATAAACAGTCTCTTTCTCTTTATCATCCTGCTCATAGTATTCTATACCGGATTCTGGCAGATACTACTGATTTATATTCCTGTTTTTATTATTACCTTCGTCTCCATGAGTTTTCGTGTATTCACTTTAAATACTAAAAAAATTAATCCGTTTCATTTTTTTATTTATTTTTGCACATTCGAAATTTTACCATATCTTGTAGTGGTTAAAATTCTCTTTCTATTAGAACAGTAAGGCTTTTATACTGTTAATTTTAATAACAAAAGTGAGTTATGAAGGTAAAAAATATTTTAGTTTCTCAGAATGCTCCGGCGGAATTCGAAAAATCACCGTATTTTGAATTAACCAAAAAATACAGTGTAAATATCTTTGTTTTTTCCAATAATGACTGCTCCGGCTTCTTCCAGTTTTAGATCGGAAGAG
>CALECM010000068.1 GCA_937949745.1 uncultured Bacteroidales bacterium
ACTTTTACCAGACTTATAGCTTCCAAAGGCAGTATTTGCGACGGAGCAGGAAACATGCAATACGCCAATAATTCCTATCGCCAATGGATGGTAGCTACACCCAATGCCAATTCTTACACCTTTGATTTCAGAAAAGTTAAAATACAGGATCCGAATGATTATGTCATCATTTATAACGGTCCTACTGCCCAATCAGGAGAAAATACCCGCATTACCGGGTCTTACCTGATGCCGGGAGCTTCAGATTATTCCGGTAGCACCGGGTCTTATCAAATAGATTTTGAAGGAACTGCTCTTCCGGGAGCTGTAACCGTTAACGCCGACAGCGTATTGGTCGTATTCATTTCCGATAATAATATCACGGATTATGGATTTAACATTAACTATACGGCGGGTTTCCCGGTAGGAAAAACCTGTAATACGGTTGCCGGATCTATCCGTGAACAGCAGGGAACGATTACGGACAGAAATACGGATGTTGTTTCCGAAACATACAGTCCCAATAACTTCTGTCAATGGAATATCAGAATAGATTATGTTGAAGGAATTTACTTTAATTTCTCTAAATTCGACATTAAGGCAGGAGATTTCGTAGAGATTGCAGATATTACAAATCCCCAGCGCCCCGAATTACTTCACAGGTTTGATATTTATAACCTGCCATCCGGAACTGCTTTCGAAGTGCCTACCGGTTATATCTCCTTAAAATTCGGTACGGATAATTTATTAGAAGGCGAAGGTTTTGTATTCCACTACTATTCCAAATACGGTATTCCGCAAAATATTGGAGAGACCGGAATATCCAATGTAAAAGTATTTCCGAATCCGGCTTCCAATAACCTGAATGTAACTTTGACAACCCAAAAGGCGGAAAACCTTCAATTCCAGATTACGGATCTTACCGGAAAAGTAATGGCAACCGAAGTTGTTGACCATATGGGTGGCGACCTCACATACAGGACTCCGGTCGGTCATTTCGCAAAAGGAATGTATTTATTAAATATCATGTCCTCCACCGGAAAAGCAACTTCCAAATTCATTGTTGAATAATAGAAAAGATTTAATATCTAAAAAAAGGCTATCATTTACCTGATAGCCTTTTTTATTTATCCTCTTGGCATTTTTGTTGACTTCTACAAAGCTCAGTCAACGATAATCCGGCCGATGAGTTATCGAAGGAAACATTAGTCGCTTTAAATTTTAATGCGTAAAAAAATCAAGGTTCTTGGCATTAAGAACTGTAACTGTCTGACGAGCTTTAGCGAGGAGTTGTCACAGTTTAGCCAAAGGTTAGCAGGAAAATTGTGCGGCCGTTGCACTTTCTTTGTTTCTTTCTTTGTGCAAGCAAAGAAAGAAAGTAAAAGATACTTAGAGATTTTCCAACTCTTCTAATATAAATAGCATACTATAAATCAGATTGGGGTTGAATTTTCCTTTTTTCTTGATAAAAGAAAAGACAAAAAAATCAAGGCAACCTTCGAATAAGCAATAGCAGAGCAAGCTCACTTACTATGCCGGGCAAGAGACGTTTACGTAAAAAAGATGTTCCCCGTTATACGAAATCTCTAAACAGCCTGAAGAGGCAGACACAAAAAGGAAAGCCCACCCACAAACCTGATAATTTCTCTTTTGCGATATGTTTCACTACGTTCACCATCATTTCCACCCTGTAATAATTTCGCATTCACCCGCTTCCGCACCGTCTTTTGCCTTCCCGACGCAAAGTCTTACGGAAACACACGTGCCATAAATGCATTGAAGGGTGTACTATGTCAATTCGGTTGTTTCTTGAAGATCCTTCGCCGCGCTCAGGATGACATAAGAGACCCCATAATCCTTCAACAGAATATCAGATGAGAGTTTGGGAAGATAAAATAAATCAGGCTTAGGTTTTCTGTTTCTCCTTTTTAGCGGCAGGGAATAAAACATTATTTAAGATCAGGCGATATCCGGGAGAATTAGGAAAAAGATTAAGATCGGTCGGAGGATCACCTACGAAATGCTGGTAATCTTCCGGATCATGACCGGAATAGAAAGTCCACGTACCCTTACCGTATTCTCCGTGGATATAACGTGCTTCATCGAATAATTTAGCATCTGCCAAAATTACCACATGGGGTTTAATCCGGTTTTTACGAAAGGCCGTTGTCTGTCCCATAAAACCGGAAATTACACTTTGATGACTTTGACATAACATCGTAGGTACGGGATCCCATTTGGCGGAGAATTCAAATAAATTAAAATAATCGTTTTTCTTATTTTTCAGATGGATAGCAGGATCCACATCGATATCCGATATTTCATATTCATATGGATTGGTGCTGATCCTGAAATTGGTAAATGCGAAACAATTATCATAATTCAGCCTGGATTGTGCATCCGGATCCATGGGATCTCCGTCAAACATCACATCGCAAATATCCACTCCGTCGGCAGCCAGTGCAACATCGAAACTATCGGGTCCCGAACACATGGCGAAAAGGTATCCTCCTCCCGCTACGAAATTCCTGATATTCTTTACAACACCCAGTTTCATTTGCGATACTTTGGAAAAACCCAGTTTTGCGGCACGGGCTTCGTTTTCTTTCACGTCATTTAAATACCAGGCCGCATTCCTGTAATTTCCCCAGAATTTTCCGTATTGTCCCGTAAAATCCTCATGATGCAAATGAAGCCAGTCGTATTTAGGCAAAGCGCCCATAATAACTTCTTCATCATAAATAATATCATAAGGGATTTCAGCATAAGTGAGCACTAAAGTCACCGCGTCATCCCAGGGTAACTTATTCTTTGGCGTATATACTGCGATCTTAGGTACTTTGGTCAGCTTGATTTCGTTCATATTATGCTCCATGGACGCCACCTCGTTCAGAATGGCCGTAGCCTGCACGTCGGCAATAACCTGATAGGAAACATCCCGGATAATACACTCATCCTCAATAGTAGAATTATAAGCGCACATAAAACTTCCTCCCCGGTAATTCAGAAGCCAGCTTACTTCCACATCCCTTGCAATAGCAAAATAAGCAATGCCGTATGCTTTAAGATGGTTTTTCTGGCTTAGATCCATGGGGATCAATATAGAAGAGGATATGGAATTTTGGATAAAAATTCCAAAAAGAAATAAGACAAATATGGTTCTTTTTATTCCTGACATCGTAACATTTTAGTTAGAAAAAATAGCCGCTACGGCAATAGAATATAATTTAGTCAGCGCTGTGTCACCCCTTGAAGAAAGTACGCAGGGCACTTTAGCGCCGGCCAAAAACGCACCTATTTCCGCATGGTTGAATTTGGTACAACATTTATAGAACACATTGCCGCTCTCGATGTTCGGGAAAAGGAGGCAATCGGCATCTCCCGCCACCGGACTGGATAGTTTTTTAATCTCGGCCGTTTCTTTATCCAACGCAATATCCAGGGATAACGGGCCCTCTACCAAAGAAGAAGGTAATTGTCCTCTTTCCGACATCTTGGCAAGTAGAGCGGCATCCACACAAGCCGGCATGGAAGGGGAAACCTGTTCGGTCGCAGCGATAACCGCCACTTTAGGTTTATCAATACCGATACAATTGGCTGTTTTGACCAGGTATCCCAATATTGCCTGCTTCTGCTTGAAGTCGGGAGCAGGAATAATAGCACAGTCACTGGCAATGATCAGTTTATGATATTCCGGATTTTGAATTACCGCCATATGGGTCAGTAAAGCATTCGGTTTGCAGAGTCCCCTTTCCTTATTCAGGATCGCCCTCATATATTTATCCGTGGAAAGCAATCCTTTCATCAATATATCTCCCTCACCTTCATTGATCAGGTCACACGACCTGGCAGCCGCTTTGGTGTCTACCGGTTCATTGATAATCCGGAATTTTCCGGAATCTATACCCAAGGTTTCACACACTTTTTTAATCACGGACTCGTTGCCCACTAAGGTCGCGTCGATAATGCCCATATCCACCGCATGGTTTACCGCTTCAATAGTATGCTCGTCATTGGCATAGGCTGCGATTAATCTTTTCTTCGGATTTGCTTTTACATATTCAACAATGTGATCTAACTTAGTAATTTTCATGTGTTTCTATTTATTAGAATAATAATTAAACGTTTCAATCAAGGTTTTGGTACATACCGGACAAAAGAGATTATATACGCCATCTTTCATCGTACAGGTCCTGTAAGGACGATATACGCCTTTGGCAACATATCCGCCACCTTCAAATACTCCCACTAGATGATCGTACTCTTTTCTGTCCGGAGTGGGTACGGGCGTCTGCGGATCCATCATCGTTTTCCATTTGGATTCAAAATTTACCAGCGTGGTAAGATTAGGTTCACTGGGCTCTATACCTTCGGGATAGTAATCCCGGACCGATACTTCGGAAGTAAAATATTCATCTCCCAGACCTCCTACCCCATGTCCCAATTCATGCACGATGACATACGGGGATTGTGCATGTTCATTATTTACGGTACAATAAAAATTATAGATACCGCCTCCGCCGTATTTCGGGGAATTACAGATAAGGACAATCGCATCGTAAGGCGCGTCATCAGCTATTTCATTCATTTTCCAAACATTAAGGCACATTAAATAACGATCCAGATCCAGGACATTATAACTGGAATTGAGTAATGTTTTCTTAAAAATATTACGATTGGGATCGGTGATACCGGACTCTTCGGAAAATCCCCGGATAGCACGGATATTGATTAATTCCGGATGTTCTTTATAGGGAGAAGATTCCATCACATAGGATGCGAAACGCTCCATATCATATTGCATTTTTTTCTTGTCGTTTTTATCATATCCATCCGGGATAAACAATATGTCCAGACATTCTTCGGATTTACCGCCGATATGTAAATCCATGGTTTTATATTCCTTTTTAAAAGGAATAACTTTGGTTGTTCCGGGATTGAAATAACCTTCATATCTTAAATTTTCTTCCTGTTTCCTGGAAACGGAAGTAAAAGTATATTTTATGGTTTTCTTCGGGAACGGTAAAAGAACACATTCTTCAAAATTTCCGGTTTCTTTTTCCGCTCTTTCCGTAGTCCTGTATTCATCAAAAAGTGTGGAATAACTGCGGCTGAAAATAAGTTTTTGGGATATGGAATCGTACACCTGTAACAGAATGTTTCCATAATGGTGCGGATCGATAAGATAGGAACGGGTTCCGTGCCATTGTCCCCCGGCATGGAACTCCTTCATTTCAAAACTTTCGGTTTTATGGTCTCCTATATGGAGATATTGGATCCTCAATGTTTTGTCATGGAAATATTCTTCAAAATGCTGTGCCGATAAAGATACTACGGAACACAGCATCGACAGGAATACAATAATTTTTCTCATCAGATCAGATTTTAAACTGCATTTTAAAGAAGTGGCTGTCTGAAATTCTATTTATCGTCCCGTTGCATTCTGAATATGGCGAGGAACCTATATTACAGATCCTTCGCTTCGTTCAGGATGACCAAATTTGGTTCGGGATAATAAAGTACACTTTCAGACAACCACAATATTTAACCAGCTTCTATCATGGCTATTTACCATGATTCTCATAAAACATTTTCACTCTCTCTTCCAAAGCGGGAAACTGCTTCCTGTCTACCAGGGACACACAGGCCCGTAATCCTTCGTCATGCTCACTTCCGGTAATCTTCAATGAAATAGCGCTGATCCCGTAATACAATAATTCTTTCAATAACTCGTCCCCGGACATTCCGGGATAAGAAAGGGTAAAATAGAATCCGTCAGCCAACGGTTTATCATCATCTTTATCGTACACGATATTAAAACCGTTGTCGGTAAAGATCTTTTTCATTATGGCAGCTTTCCGGCCATATTCCGATACTTCATCCAGGTAATTATAACTTCCGTCGTTACATGCTTTTAATATGGCAGCAAGAGCATATTGTGCGGAATGGGAAGTTCCGGAACTGATGGCGTAAACGGCGCCGAAAATAATGGCTTTACCGATAAGATCCGTTCCAAAATAAGGTATCAGCTCGGGATAACGACTGTTATACAGTTTATCGGATAATACCAGCATACCGATCCTTTCGCCGGCGTAGCTGAAAGCCTTGGAGCTGGAAATGAGTAAGGCGTAATTTTCCGTGTATTTACCTACGGTAGGCTGATAAGGAGGCTGTCCGGGAACAGAAATATCAGTCCTGAAATCCATACCGAAATAAGCAAGGTCTTCGAAAACGAATACGTCATATTTGTTAGCCAGTTCCCCGATGATCTGAAGTTCTTCCTGTGTAAAGCAAATCCAGGAAGGATTATTCGGGTTCGAATAAATAATACTATGTATATTCCCTTTTTGAAGATAGCTTTCCAGCTTATCTTTCAGTTTTTCCTGCCGGTAGTTATAGACATCGAATGTTTCATATTTAAGTCCTAACACACGATGTTGTTGTTTCTGAACCGGAAAACCGGGATCGATAAACAGCGTGGTATCTTTTTGTTTATGGGCCCTGACAAAAGTCATAAAACCGGCCATTCCGCCCATCATGGAACCCACGGTGGGAATACAGGAAGCGGGAGAGACATCAAGGTCAAGGAAATTTTTCACGAACCTCGACATTTCCGTTTTCAGTTCCGGAATTCCTTCGATATCGGGATAAAGAGCGGCAACGCCGTTCTGCAAAGCCTCGATCTGGGCGTCCACACCGATACGGCACGCGGGAAGACCGGGTATGCCCATTTCCATTCTAACGAATTGTTGTCCACTTTCCTTTTCAATGTCATTGATCAGTTTCTTCACTTCTCTGATAGAGGCGGTGGCTATACTGGTAAGGCCGCTTTGAGACCATATACGGTCTACGATTTCTTTAGGTATTGGTGTATTTTTCACGATATATATTTTTGTACGTTAATTGATGAATTGAATTCTTTTAATGGTGTACAAAAATAGTAATATTTCCGGATTCACAATAACGTGATATATCCTGAATCCCGGACAATAAAAAAGGAGATCTGGTTGAGATCTCCTTAATGTTTCGAAAATTATATATTTCAATATTATCTTCTTCCTCTTACTGTATTTTGTTGAGGTTCTTCTTTTTTAGGTTGTTCGGTTACCGTGGTAGTAGCAGGAGGAGTTGCAGGTGTAACCGTAGTAGTGGTTGTAGTTGAGGGAGCAGTAGTAGTCGTGGTGGTAGAACCTGAAGGTCTTGTGGTGGTCGTAGGCCTTGAAGTGCTCGGAGCGGTCGTGGTCGTATGATGTTCGGTCGTGGTGGTCTGGTGATCCACAACAGGGTTCTCAGCCGGTTGTTCTACGATAACTTCGCGCTCGGTAGTGGTTTCAACAGGTTGTTTGTTGTTGTTACAAGCCACAAAAGCCAACGATGCTGCTAAAATAAAAAATAATTTTTTCATTGGTTTCAATTTTTAGTTTGATTATTAATTTCTCTTATAAGATAAAGTGAATACGTAACTATTACCACTATCCTCTTCATTAATAGGAACACTGATAGTTAAAGTATTTTCGTTTAATACAAGTACAGTAGCTTTCAATCTGTAGTTTCTGTAATAAGGCAGATAAAATGGTTCTATGGTTCTTGTGTCCTCACTAAGTGCCCAGTTTCCTAAAGATACTTCACTTGAATTTTGACAGTTACCATTAACAGCAGTTTGCCCATCTCTACCCGGATCCAATACTAATGAACCATTAGTCCTGAAATGAAGTCTATCATCTTTTTCACACTCTCTCAAAAAACCATCGAAAAGATTCGTAATCGGAGCTCCAATTGACAACTCATAAGGAGGATTACATGTTGCGGTAGTTAATTCCCATCCGCGGTTAGTAGTCAAATAATCGGTTTTCTGTTCAAAATCTGTCTTCTCATCCTTGTTACAGGAGGTTGCTCCAAAAGCAAGGATCGCACACAATACACCAATAAAAATGTTCTTTTTCATGTTTTAAAAAATTTAATTCATTAATAAAATTTAGTCGGCTGCAAAATTATATAAAAAATGAAAGGTCTTTTTGTTCAAAACCATTAAATTTTGTTAATTAATCGGCAACACACTAACAACAATCTGATTTAAAACATTTTATTCCAATATCATGTTCACTCCGAGAAAAAATAAAGAATTTTATTTGAGGTGAACAAAAAAAGTTGTAATTTTACCGACCGAAAAATTGTAATGGAGAGATGGCCGAGTGGTCGAAGGCGCACGCCTGGAAAGTGTGTAAACGCCGAAAGCGTTTCAAGGGTTCGAATCCCTTTCTCTCCGCACAATAAAATATGGGAAACAACGTATTATAAAGAAAGAAATTAATCAAAAACAATCATTAAAAAAACACAAATCATTAAAGTTATTATGAAAAGACTAATCGCCTTTTGTGCCGTAGTAGGTTTTTTTACTTTCGGTATTTCTAACGTAACGTTTGCGCAAAACGATAACAATGCTACCAATCCGGCTACTACCGAACAGGCGCAGGATGAAGTGGCTGAAGAAGTGATCCCCACCGCTCAATTAATAGAGGACAATGACGAAGTAGCCGAACAAGGTTTGCATTATGTATTAAAAGATAAGTTTATCCAGGGGGGCGCCATCTGGATGACCCCGATCTTGATATGTTTGATCCTGGGTCTGGCTATGTGTATCGAACGTATTTTTTACCTTAATTTATCTACCGTTAATTCATCCAAATTACTGGATAAAGTTGAAGACGCCCTTAAAACCGGCGGCGTTGCGAAAGCTAAACAACTTTGCGCAGATACCAAAGGCCCACTCGCCGCAGTATTTTACGAAGGGCTCGACCGTTATGACGAAGGACTGGAATCAGTAGAGAAAGCCGTTGAATCTTACGGCGGCGTTCAAATGGGTAAACTGGAAAATAACTTAAGCTGGATCGCTTTATTTATGGCAATCGCGCCTTCCTTAGGGTTCTTGGGTACGGTTATCGGTATGGTACAGGCATTCGACGATATCGAACGCGCAGGTGATATTTCCCCGACCATTGTTGCCGGAGGTATGAAAGTGGCCCTTTTAACAACCGTATTCGGTTTGATCACCGCTATTATCCTCCAGATATTCTATAACTACATCCTATCCAAAATCGATTCTATCGTAAACGACATGGAAGATGCTACCATCGGATTCATGGATATCCTAATTAAAAACAGATAAGCTGTTATGCTATTTCAATCGAAAATAAATATAACATCCACTGAAAAATGAGTAGAAAGATAATAAACATCATCATATTTGTGATTGCCGGCATCGCTTGTCTTCTCACACTTTGGTTTGCCATCGGTTTTGATGACAACAAGGAAGACCTCTATTATGAAGCAGGCATCATTAACGAGAATAATCCCCAATTGTTGGCTGACTTTAAGAATGTAACTCCCGCGACTCTCCCCGCTTTTGTTGATCAGAATCTCGCACAGGCCAACGAATTCAATAATATCCTGAAAGAAGAACAACTTCAGAAAGATATCTTATACACTTATATCGTACAACTTCAGGAACTTACCAGCGAAACTTTTCCTGAATACAAAACCAACTTCCAGTCTAATTCCAGAATATTGTTTGCCAAATCCGACAGATCATCGGATTATATCAGCGGATTTAACAATGTTACGGACTTTAACAGCCTTCCTGCTTATATAAATAACCTTGAAAGTGAATACAGGACTGTAAAACAAAATTACCTGGAAAGAAAAGACTATTCCAGGGCATTAAATGTTTTTATGAAACGCGCAAGTGATATCAACGGCGTGGTATCGGAAAGCAAAAAAATAGCTGACCTTGAAAACCTTCAAAATGATGTGGCACAAGCTACCAGTGAAGCTAAAACATTGAACGCAGCCGTGATATTTACTTATATTATATTTTTGCTGGCAATAGGACTCACATTATTCTTTGCGATTATCCAAATTGCGAAAAATATAAAAACTTCTTATAAGGCTATTCTTGCAATATTAGCTATCGCTCTCGTCCTGGTAATAGGATACTTTATTTCCTCACCGGATCTAAGCAGATCGGCTATCGCGGAAAACCTTACTCCGAATAATGTAAAATGGATAGGAGCCGGTATGATTACCTGCTACGTAGTCTTTATAGGCGCTGTAGCTTCCATTATCATCTCCTCGCTCATGAGCAAATTTAAAAAAGTTTAAGTAATATGGCAAAAAAGAAAGTACCGGGATTAAATACAGGAGCAATGGCAGATATATCTTTTCTGCTGTTGACCTTCTTCCTGCTGACTTCTTCCATCAATACCGAACAGGGTATTCCCCGCAGGTTGCCGCCTCCGAAAGATGATACCCAACAGGAAACCCAGATAGACATTAAGAAACGTAATATACTTAATGTAGTGGTTAATTTCAGGGATGCCTTACTGGTAAATGATCAAGACGTACAGATAGGGGAACTGAAAGACAAAGCAAAGGAATTTCTTGCTAACCCGTATAATCTGGGGAATCTTCCGGAAAAAGATGTTAAATATATTGATTTTATAGGCGAATACCCCATTTCAAAAGGGGTAATCTCCCTAACCAACGACCAGAGTACATCATACAATATGTATGTACAGGTACAAAATGAACTCCAAAAAGCGGTGAATGAACTACGTGATGAAGTATCCAGCAGTTATTTCGGAAAAAAATACGACAATCTGGATACCGCCATGCAACGGGCAGTTCAAAGAGCCGTTCCTATGAATATTTCTGAAGCACCACCAATCGATTACAGTCAACCTAATTAATTATGGCACGGTTTAAAAAAGGAGAAAAGAAAGAAGTTCCGGAACTCAATATGGGTTCGATGTCAGATATTATATTCATGTTCCTCTTTTTCTTCATGGTAATTACCAATATGAGGGAATCGGCATTGAAAGTGCAATATAATCCTCCCAAAGCCACAGAAGTGCAGAAACTTGAAAAGAAATCACTGGTGGCTAATATTTACATCGGAGCTCCTATCGGTAAAAATGAAAACACCTTACCCCCCGGTAGAGTATCCGTGCAATTAAACGACCAGACTATCAAGCAGGAAGATCTCGTGAATGATGTGCGTGATTTTATCGGAACGGAAAAAGAATCACGTAGTGAAGAAGACAAGAACAGACTGACCTTCTCGCTTAAAGTAGACCAGGATGTACAGATGCGTTATGTGAACACTATTAAAGCTGAGTTACGTAAAAATAACGCCTTGAAGATCAACTACGCGACCGGTAAAAAGGTCGACATGATGGATCAGACCAGATAATTTTTCTGTTTTCTTTTGGGAAACAGAAATTATATAGCCGGGAATACGTTGAGAATTTTTCTACAATTTCCCGGTTTTGCTTTTATTAAAAGGAATAATTAAATAAAGTGTATGCTTAGATCCATGACCGGCTTCGGAAAAGAAATGATCGTAAAAGATGGGAAAAGTGTGATCATTGAAATCCGTACGTTAAACAGTAAACAATTGGACATTAATACCCGGATATCTCCCCTTTTCCGGGAACAGGAAAATGAGATCCGTTCCATTTTAACCCAGGAACTCAAAAGAGGGAAAGTAGATTTTTCCCTGTATATTGAGAAGAATGAGGATCCCCATATTTCCATAGACGGAGAACTGGTTAAAAAATATTACCGGCAATTTGAAGAACTGGCTCATGAAACAGGCGCTTCCATAGGTCCGGAGATGTTTATACATTCCCTGAAAATGCCTGATGTGATCATTTCTGCCAAAGAAGAATTGAGTGAGGATTTCTGGAAATTCCTATTTAAAGGTATTAAAAGCGCATGCGACCAGGTTAACCTGTTCAGGGAATCGGAAGGAAAACACCTGGCGGAAGATATTATAGGACGTACTAAACTGATCAATAATCTTATAGACGAGATTATCCCGCACGAAGAAAACCGTATTCAAAACATACGGGAAAAATTCCACAGTTCACTTTCTGAAATCCCGCCGGAAGGAAAATATGATAAGAACCGGTTCGAAGAAGAATTGATCTATTATATCGAGAAGATCGATATCACTGAAGAAAAAGTACGACTCAGAAAACATTGCGCCTATTTTCTGGAGACGATCCTCGATGAGGAAAGCAACGGTAAAAAGCTTGGCTTTATCGTACAGGAATTCGGCAGGGAAATCAATACCATCGGTTCTAAAGCCAATGATTTCAATATCCAACAGATCGTGGTCCAAATGAAAGATGAAGTCGAAAAAATAAAAGAACAACTGGCCAATATTCTGTAAGGTCGTTTTCAAATAGTAATATAAATCAGGAAATAAGTTAACAATGTCAAATATATTATCCCTTGTAGGTCGTCCTAATGTCGGAAAATCCACATTTTTTAACCGGCTCACCCAAACCCGGGAAGCCATCGTAGATTCTGTCTCGGGAGTTACCCGCGACCGGAATTACGGGAAATCAGATTGGAACGGGTATGAATTCTCCGTCATCGATACCGGAGGTTATGTGGTTGGATCCGACGATATCTTCGAATCCGAGATCAGGAAACAGGCTGCCCTGGCTATCGACGAATCGGATGTAATTGTATTAATGGTGGACGGCAGGGAAGGACTTACTCCCCTTGATCAGGAAGTAGTGGATATTTTAAGACGTTCCAGGAAACCTTATTACGTAGCGGTAAACAAAATCGACAGTCCCAGTAATTACCTGGATTATACCGAATTCTATGCTTTAGGAATTGAAAACATCTACCCTATTTCCGCTATTTCAGGAAGCGGCTCGGGAGAACTATTGGATGAAGTGGTCAAACATTTCTCCCGTGAAACCGATGACGGATTGGACGACCTGCCGAAAATCGCGATCGTGGGAAAGCCCAATGTGGGAAAATCCTCGTTAATTAACACCTTTCTGGGAGAAGAACGCCATATCGTAACCCCGATCGCCGGAACCACCCGTGATGCTGTTTATACACGTTATACCGGTTTCGGGTTCGATTTTTATTTAATCGATACGGCCGGACTGAGAAAGAAAAAAAAGGTGGAGGAAAATCTGGAATTTTATTCTGTGATGCGGACGGTAAGAGCCATCGAAAGCAGCGATGTTTGTATCGTGATGTGCGATGCCAGCAATGGTTTTGATGCCCAGGATATCAATATCTTCAGTCTGGCGGCCAGAAACCGTAAAGGAATCGTTCTGGTGATGAATAAATGGGATCTTGTGGAGAAGGATCATAAAACCCACAAAGAATATGAAGACCTGGTTAAAAACCGGATCGCACCCTTCAGCGATGTTCCCATCATCTTCACATCCGTAACCAATAAGCAAAGGATATATAAAGTATTGGAAACGGCGATCCAGGTTTATAAGAATAAATCACGCAAAGTGCCCACTTCCGAACTTAACGACACGTTATTGCCCATTATCCAGCAGACGCCTCCTCCGGTTACCAAGGATAAAGTGATCCGGATAAAGTATATTACCCAACTTCCCACTTCATTCCCGGCTTTCGCTTTTTTCTGCAATTTGCCGCAATATGTGAGAGAAGATTACAAACGCTTCATGGAAAACCAGCTTAGAGCACATTGGGATTTCCACGGAGTTCCTATGGAAGTTTATTTCAGGAAGAAATAACTAATTTAATCCATAGGAATATTTAATTCCGGGCTCTTTTTACTTCCCGGATTATCATCGTAAAATACAAACATAACCGATACAAGAAAGTTTGGGATAAGAATATATTAAGGTAATAAGGGATTTTTTATTTCCGGCTGGGTCCTTAATATTACCTGCTGGTCTTTTTCCAGTTCCAATTCCCGGAAAAGGATCGCATCGGGCGTAATGATGCTGGCCGGGACACCGGAAATATCAAATTCATACGAACCCCGGATATACATCCCGTTATTCCCTTTCAACAGTGTATTGTATACCTGCTGGTGATTGGAAACAGCTACCGCCTGTTTAAAAGATTTGAGTGATAAAGCGGATAACCTGGCCGACCTCATGATAGTCTCCGAACCATCTTTCACGGATATCCTGATCACGTATAACGGATGATAATAACCGTCACGGGTACGGTATTGGTCCAAACCCGGAACATTACTTGTCGGAGAGACTATTTTCGGTACGATATAGGCATATTCATAATCTTCTTCTTTAGCCATAGCAATGAGTTTCTTTTTGATTTTGGCATAGGAAGTTTTACTTTTTCCGGTCATTTCAATAACTCCGGCGCTCAATGAGGTAGTGAGCCGGCCGGCCGATAGCGCTAACCGTTTATGACCGTTCGATTCCGTGAAACGTGAAGTGGGAATACGGTCAGTCAAAAGATTTTCCAAAACACCTTCTTTAATCAGTTCCAATTCTCCGGGAGGCTTCACTCCTTCCGCATCAACCTGGTAGAATCCGATTAAAGGAACATCCTGGAAAGTTGACTTACCATCCACAGCTTTTATGGTGATATTCCTGGAAATGACTTTCTTACCTTTCAGATTTTCGAGTGTATTTTCTTTAGGAAGATACTGGCCGTACCAGCGCATCAGATCCGGATTAGAGGTGATATTTTTCCTTCCGGCCAATAATCCCTGGGCATTATCCAGAAAAGACTGGGCCACAATTTCTCCCACAGCCTCACCGGTGAACATAACAGGCCCGCTATAGGATTCTTCCACTCTCGGAGATTTCCTTAATGTTTCCAACAATTGAGCCATTTCCCGGGTTTTTTCCGATAATTCATAAATCGGGGGAATATCCTGATAAGAAGGATAATAGGAAGTAAAGTAATTCATAAGGGGTTCACCGTCCTCCGTAAGGGTTTCCGCATAAACCCGAACTGCCGTTAATGAAAACGGCTGGGTATATTTCATCCCGTCGCTATTGAGATAAAGCGCTTTGGCACGGTATGCGTATACCGAAGCGCCCGAATTGGTGAAATGGGGATATTGCTCAAAAACACGGGACAACTCCTTTGCGATATTTTCGATATCCGATTGCAGGAAATATTCATTTGATCCGGAAATCTCATAGGCTTTATTCTCAACTTCCGAAAGATCAGGTAAACCGGTAATCTCCGGAGAAAGGTTTTGTTGCCGTATAGCAACCTTTTTAGCTTCCATCATCTCCGCTGATCTTTTGTAACGCGAATCGGTAGTAAGCCAGAGGCTGTTCCTTATTCCGTTATACTTATTCTCAGTGGGAACAGGAATATAAAAGGATCCGCCGGAACCGAATATGGAATTCTCATCTATAAAATTGAGGTTGTTCTTCTCATTATTTCCGACCAGCACCTTGGTTTCCTGATTACGGTATGGTTTATCGATGGAATGAGTGAGACCGCCCAATTTACTTTCGGCGGCCATTAAACGGGCATCCGTAACCAGATAACTGATAAAATAAGGATTCTGCAATCCATCAATACGCAGGTTTTCCATGTTGTAAGCGATCTCGTCTTTCATAGCCTCGAAAGCCATAGTTTCAAAATCAGCTTCTTCATAAAGCCGGCTTTCGTCATAATATCTCTCTACAACAGGAGGTTTGCTCTGGGCCTTGGATTTCTTTTGCACCTCGATCCTTTTTACAAATAATGCGGGTGAGCAACAACCTACCGGGATTCCACCGGACTCGGCTCCGCAGGTACCGGCAAAATTACCGGCTTTATCCCCTATTCCTTCAATCTGGGAAAACATCGACAGCGGGGTTCCTACCAGATCCACTCCCCGCACGAGTTCGTCTTCGCGTCCATCCGCGTAAACACGGTAAACTTCCAACGGCGTAACATTGAATGAATTGGGATAATAACGTCCGGTCATGGTAAATCCTCCCTGGACTTTATGGAATATATATCCATATTCTTTTCCCTGGACTTTTAATTCCCGGATGAGCATTTCTTTCAACTGTTCGTCCGTATAAGGATTTTCGGTTTTCACGATCAGGTTGGATTGCCTTGAAACCGGTTGATATCCAGATTGGGCGCGGGCATGACCATTGGTTTTGGGAAAGTTATCAATCGGGGTCCTGGTCATCAGGAAATTCTTCAAGATCCCTTTATCCACGACCACCACCTTTTCCGACCTGGTACCTTCATCATCAAATTTATAAGATCCGTTTAAAGGAATATTCTCATAATGAGATATGGTCGGATCAAAAATAACGGAAATGTCGGGATTTAAAACCTGTTCCCCTACTTTTTTCTTAAAAGTCTGTCCATCATTTTCGCTCTTCATACGTTGTCCCTCCACCCGGTGTCCGAAAATCTCGTGAAAGAAGACTCCTGCCGCTTCACTGGTCAGAAGGGCCGGTCCTGTGTATGAATCTACAATCGGAGCATCTCTTAATTCCAAGAGCGTATTTACCATTTTTTTTATGTCTCCCTCTATGATATAATCTTCCGGAAGTTCTTCAGGATAATGACCGAAATAGCCGGAATATAAAGGTAATTCCATCCCGTCGTCAGCCTGGGTTTTTGCCGAAATATTCAGATGGGCATAATTCTGATTCTGCACGATAGAAGTACCTTCCGAATTGACGAAATACTTCCTTTCGAAAGTAAATCTGGCGGTAGCACCTCCTTCCAGAATCGCTCTTTCCCGGGCAAAGAAACCGCTGTATTTCTTCAATTTATTTCCCCATTCACGCACATCCACCGTAATAACTTCCGGTTCTTCATAATATACAGAATGGTAAACTTCCGAATAATCGGGCGATCTGTCATCCGCTTCTACTTTTACCGCCACATTGGCTTTCACCTTTTCCAGCCGTTTCACCGCTTCCTGATACGCTATATCGGTTTCTCTCCACAGGGTCTGTTCGATAGCCCGTGAATAATTGTCAAGAGGAAGGGTAATAAATTGACGATAAGTAAAGTAATCAGAGGCATCATCGCGCAGTTCATGATAGTTATCCATATCCGGGGATCCTAACCGTACCTGTATCGTTAATATCCGGGTCAGGGAAGAATCCGCATAACTCAGGTTGCCGAACATGGCATTGATATCATACGATCTCACTTCATCCACCCGATAACTCATAAGGTAAACCGGATCCGGCTTTGCGCCGTAAATTTCCATTTGACGGGCCATTTCTTTTTCAAGGGTTTCCAGGAGCATATCCCGGCTTTGTTGGCCCTGGGCAAAAGAAAGCCGGAATCCTGACACTGTGATAGCAAGGATGAAAACCAGCCTGATTACAAAATTAGAAGACATAATAATGGTATAAGTTTATATTATAAGCCGAAGGCTTTTTTTATAGGATCTATATAATCCAGCTTTTCCCATGCGAAGAAAGTGACTTTCTTGAAATATTTCTTTACACCGTCCTGTTCTTTGACATAAGTATCCTGATCCTGGTATAAAACTTCAACTTCTTTTTCATAAGTATCCCTTCCGAAATGGCCATAGGATGCCGTAGGTTCAAATATCGGATTTTTCAGTCCGAATCTTTTCACGATTGCGTATGGAGACAGATCAAATACTCCTCTTAATATTTCGGCAATTTTCCCGTCGTTCATATCCACTTTAGCCGTATTGAAAGTGTTGATATAAAGACCTACCGGTTGCGCTATCCCGATCGCATAAGCAACCTGCACCAATACTTCGTCGCACAATCCCGAAGCCACCATATTTTTTGCCATATGGCGCGCAGCATAAGCCGCGGAACGGTCTACCTTGGAAGAATCTTTTCCTGAAAATGCACCTCCTCCGTGAGCTCCTTTGCCGCCATAAGTGTCCACAATGATCTTTCTTCCGGTCAAACCGGTATCTCCGTGGGGACCTCCGATAACAAATTTACCTGTCGGGTTAACGTGCAGTTTAAAATCCGCTTTGAAAAGTTCCTGTACATATTGGGGACAATCTTTGATTACCCTTGGCAGGAGTATTTCCCTGACATCTTTTTCAATTTTAGCCAGCATCGCTTTTTCTTCGTCAAAATCGTCATGTTGGGTAGAAACTACGATCGCATCGATTTTTTCCGGAGTTCCGTTATCATGGTATTGAATGGTCACCTGTGATTTGGAATCGGGACGAAGATAGGTCATTTCTTTTCCTTCCCGGCGTATTGCGGCAAGTTCCTGTAAGATCATGTGCGATAATTCCACACTGATGGGCATATAGTTATCCATCTCTTTACATGCGTAACCAAACATCATACCCTGATCACCCGCTCCCTGTTCTTCCGGAGCACGACGAACGACTCCCTGGTTTATATCGGGAGACTGGCTATGGATAGCGGAGATTACACCGCATGATTTATAATCAAACTGGTAATCGCTTTTCACGTAGCCTATTTTTTTAATAATACGTCTTGCCACATCGTCCACGGCAACATAACCTTGGGTTTGTACTTCGCCCGCACATACTACCAAACCTGTTGTCACTAATGTTTCGCAAGCCACTTTGGATTCAGGGTCCTGTGATAAGAAAGAATCCAGTAAAGCGTCTGAAATTTGATCACTCACCTTGTCGGGATGTCCTTCAGATACTGATTCAGATGTGAATAGATAGCTCATAAATAAAATTTATTAGGTTTATAGATAAATTAAAACGAAAAAACGGGAAATTATGTATGTTTTAGCATTCTTTTTGTGAGGTTGCAATCATGACAAATCTTTCCTCATTTCCGTGGAGCAAAGATAAATAAAAAGTCTTACCGACGAATATATTTTACGTAAAATTTCATTATTTACCAATAAGTATTGTCATAATCCTTCTAAAAATTAAGATTATAAAAGTAATTTAAATTCAGTAACGATATCCGTAATAAAATGATATATTCGTGAAGGATCCGTGCTGAACTTTTAAAACCGGAGTTTGTTCTGATCTAAATAATTTTGTATTTTGGCTCTTTGAATCTAAATATCTTATGGCAGAAAATATTCACGAAAAAAATAATGCTTTTTTTCGGCAATTATTATTCCTTTTGGCTCTTATCGCTTTAGGATTGCTCATATTTACCAAATTAAATTATCTTGTAGGGAGCGTATTAGGTGCAATCACCATTTACTTTCTTTTACGGAACTCAGCCTTTTACCTGATCGAGAAAAAACGCTGGAGACCATGGATCGCATCTCTTTTACTTATGATCGCCACGGTGTTGATCATTTTGATTATTATTTTTGTCGTAGTGGAAGTTATTATAGCACAGATCCCTACCATCGATGTCTCCAATATCGGAGATGATCTGCTGGGGCTGGCCAATAAAGTGAATGAATTTCTGGGTGTTAACTTCATCTCCACCAATCTCATCCTTGAATCTAAGGGATTTCTCACACGATTAGCCTCCGGCTTGTTAAATTCGACTTATAATGTGACTCTGAACCTGCTTATGATGATTATTATCCTTTATTTCATGCTGGCCAAAGGACGGCAGTTTGAGAATGCGATCATCGAATATATGCCGTTCAAGGGAAAAAGTCTCTGCCTGATCAAGGTGGAAGTGAAGAATATGATTTACGGCAACGCAGTCGGAATTCCCCTGATCATGATCGTCCAGATGCTGGCTTCCGCATTAGGATACTGGATCGTAGGAATGGACAGGATCGTTTTCTGGGCTTTCCTTACAGGACTTTTCGGTTTAATCCCCGTTGTGGGCACGGCCGCCGTATGGCTTCCTCTGAGTATTTATCTGGTGGCTACGGGAAATATATGGCAGGGGCTCGTACTGGCTGCTTACAGTATCGCCATCGTGACCAATACGGATAATGTAGCCCGCATGGTCCTGATGAAGAAAATGGCGGATGTACACCCGCTGATCGTACTTTTCGGGGTTATCCTGGGGATCCCGTTATTCGGTTTCTGGGGCATTATTTTCGGTCCGCTCCTGATTTCAGGCTTTTTACTTTTAGTAAAGATCTATTTTATGGAGTATCATGATATGGACCATTTATCCAGAAAAAGAACGGTTAAAAAACAACTCAATTCCGGGGAGTGCGATTCTATACCGTAAATTCCAGCACAACAAAAAGAATAGCCCAAACAAAAGTGACGATCATAATACCTCTTCCGGTAAGGTCATACTTGAGTTTTAAAAGATAATACCGCAACAGGAATAAATTGGGTATAATACTCAAAAGCAGCAACTTCTGGATCGTTATCTTCTCGATAGGCCCGGTATACATTTCAATGAGGGCCAGAATACCGTATAAGATGCCGAATAATACGGCAGGTACGATAAATCCCAAAAAAACGCCCATTCCCATCGAATCTCTTCTGAATCTTTCCATCATTGTTCCAAAAATTTAAATGTGTCTAAATGTTGATAAGCCGTCATATCAAATTGAACCGGCTGCACCGATACCCAGTTATGGTTTAAGGCAAACTGGCAACTATCCTCCTGGTTATCAGTATCAATTAAACGTCCGGATAACCAATAATATTTTCTTCCGTATGCATCTTCATGTTCAATCAGATCTTCTTCCCAATAACCGCGGGTTTGCCGGGTGATCTTTATTCCCTGAATATCCTCAAGCGGAAGTTTGGGAATATTGACATTGAGACAAATATGTTCCGGGAAAGGGTGTTCTAATACTTTTCTTATAATTTGGTCCGCAATCACGGATGCCGCTCCGAAGTCTGCTGACAGGCTGTAATCCAGCAGGGAAATTCCTATGGCCGGGATGTTTTCAAAACTGGCTTCTATAGCAGCAGCCATAGTCCCGGAATAAATAAGGCTTACCGAAGAATTCGATCCGTGGTTAATTCCTGAGAGCACCAGGTCTATTTTCCGGTCTTTCAATATCACTTTCTGTCCCAACTTAACACAATCAGCCGGAGTTCCGTTTGTGCGGTAATAAACGATACCTTTATCGCTTACATATTCTTTAATTCGGAGAGGTACTTCCATGGTAATGGCGTGGCCCATACCTGAACGGGGACCGTCGGGAGTGATGATCACAACTTCTCCTATTTTCCGGGCAACCTCCGCCAATGCCCATAACCCTTTCGCTTCATAACCATCGTCGTTCACGATAAGTATAAGCGGCTTTTTACTTTCCATTTATTTTTTAGTTTTTGATGAGTTTAACATTCCCTGCTTCTTTACCCCGGACAGAAACTTTCAATATGAAAATACCGGCAGGCAGATCTTCCATATTTATTTTTCCCGGAAGATTGCGCAAAAATATATTTTTAACGAGCCGGCCTTCGATATCATATATACATGCTTCGGCATTACTTACGGAAACACCGTCCATATCTATCGTTAAATACGAAGACACGGGATTCGGAAATACGGAAATACCTGATAAAAGGGGATTGTCCGGAATTGAAGACGGAACAGTATTATTAACAGGAAACCTGATCATATCGATCATAGCCATATCTTCACCGGCACTTAATGTATAATCTTTCCTGTATATCCAGTTGAATTTATTCTCTCCTTCTTCCACCGGAAACGAGATATAGTTCCATCCGGTTTCCCCACCCCAGGCCCCTACCCTCCTGTCATTAATTTCGAAATAAAGATAATCCATTAAAGATCCGCCCACCACTTCACTGGAAACATAATAGTAAAATGAAATAGAATCGGATTGTGACGCATAAGTCGTGATACTCAACGTGGATGTTTGGCGGTCCCCGATAGGAGCCGACCTGGCCGAATAATTTCCTTCGAAAGTATTTTCGTCCGTAATAATCCAGGGATTAGCACTACCGGTATCCCAGTCGAACTGTGTAAAATCACCGGTTTCCCAATCTTCGATATCTTCCCCGACAGGAATTTCAAAAAATCTCTCGCTTATATAGTGCCCGGCCTGATAGGTTGCCTTTATACGGGCATAAGAAGTTTGCTGATTAGCAGGATCGGCTGTAACCCGATGGACACTTACGGTGCTTTCTCCCGGTAAAAGCGTATCTATGGAAACGGTAACATCATGGACGAATAAAATGCCGTTCTCACTTTGCAAGGTAAGATTTCCGGGCGGAGAAACCGCATTCCCGCCATTTGCAAGGATTATTTCCAATAAAGCCGTTTCGCCGAAATCCAGCCGTCCATTGACAGTCCCGGCAAAGTCCGAATCATCGATATTATACCTGACCAGAGAAAGGTTGGGAGCGTTTACGAAGAAATGGATATGCCTGTATGTCGAATTATGATCCTCCGTCATTTTTATCGTTACAATACCCTGATGTCCGTCCGGTATATCATCGCCGATCCGATACATAAACCTGTAGGTTAATGATATTATTTCCCCTGCTCTAATAGAATCAATAAAAGTAACGGTGTCGAGAAGCAGCATATAGGGATCAGAAGTTTGTAATTTCAATTCCGCCATGTATGCCGTTTCTAAACCTATATTTTCCACTTCTATTTCCAGATAAACCGAATCGCCGTAATTAGGAAAAGAGCTGTCATTACCCGCGATATCCACCATCCTGTATTCATGGACAACCAGATAAGGTGTTGCGGAAGAATCAAAAGTAAAGAAACCCCGGTAAGGTATATAATTAGTATGGGAAGACAATACAAAAACCGTATCATCTACCTGAAGCGGCGGTAATGTAAGTGTGGCAATACCATGCTCAATAAAACCCTGGGATAATATACTGTCGGCGGTTGAAATAATTACGCGGGCACCTTCAACCGGAGATGTCAAAGAAATATAATGAAGTCCGTACGGATATTCCTGTTCATGTTGCAATGTAAGTAATCCGGGTTCGGCCGTGCGGACTTTTAACGAAGGATCCCCGAATATCAACCATGTCCTGAAAGTGGAAATTTCATCGGGATATACATCCAGCATCTTTATAAAACCGTTATTCACAATACCTCCGTAGGTTTGGCTAATATTTGGTTCTGAACTTGTCAGTATCCGGATCATTTCATCCTGCCCGCACATCGGAGGTTCCCAAAGCTGGTTAACGGTACTCATCACTGTAGCCACGGCGCCGGTTGGGATTCCGTCCCGGGAAGCTCTCAACCAGGTTTCGGCAAAACAGGTTTGTCCCCTGTAATTTCCATTCAGGCAGGCTGCCGCAATAATGAAAGGTAATTTATTATAATTAGTCAATAGCTCCACATTACTGCTCCTGAAATTACCGGTACCGAACCTGTCGGCAAGACCATGTCCGCAATAATTGAGAATACCCACTCCCTGGTTAAGGGCTTCGGAAATCATGGCTGCGGTGGGATTTCCATTCGCATCCAATCCTCCCCTGCTCCCCTCGAAAAATTCATACCCTTCAGTATAGGTATAATCCAACAACTTATCGTCAATTTTACGGATATGTTCCCAATCGTATTCGAAATTATCTCCCGGTCCTTCTGAAGAGGCGATACCACAAAAAGTAGCAAAGTGAGATACGGCGGGCGGATCCTCTTCATAAGATATTATTTTGCGGATATGGACTTCTATATCCTGTTCCGTTTCCACCGAAAATCTACCTAAGAAAATATCGGGATAAGCATCTTCTCCTACTATTTCAGTATAATAATTATCTGAAATTTCACCATTCAGGAAGTATGGACTAAGATATTCGGCATCACCCACAAGTATCAGGTAAACCAATGGATGTGTATTATAATATGCCGCAATAAAATCCTTAATGGATGAAGCCGTATTCCCGATATCCTCAAGCAGTACAATTTCAGTAGGGATTCCGTTCCTGATTTTCCACTCTTTCAGCGGTTCCAGATAATTAGCGAAAATCTGCGGACTGATAATCAACATTTCCCCCTGCTCTGCGCTTACCCTGTATCGACTCCGGTCATAATTAAGAAAATGCGTTTGATATAACGGATCGAACTCGGGAGTAATTGACACATCTTCGGAAACAGTTTCCTTATCAAAACTTATTTTTATCAAAAGAGAACTGTATACTTTCAATTCTTTCCGAACCGGATTATAACTGTACGGATAGCATGAAAGCGACGCTCCCCGGAGATCACGTAATGTATATGGTTCCCGGAAATGAACAGGTTGCAGGGGAAAAAAATCATTGACACTGTATGCTTCACCTTTTTTATAGGGAATAGTATCCGGATCCGTATTGCGGTAAATTTTTCCCCGTGACGGGGCCAATTCGAAATCCGGTAATATACGGTAATCAGATTCCAGTATCTCTATTTCCGGGATCTCATCACCCGGAATTATAATGGATTTGGCCGCATGCAAAAGTTCCGGAGCACCGGCATCATATACCGGATAAGCTCCAGGTATTGACAGTTTATTCATGATATTACCTTCTACACTGACTTCCTGCCGGTGAAAATGAGGGAATTCGACTCGGACATATAGTTCCGTTTCCGTAGATTTAACCACATCGAAACGGATCTCCTGCCCGAACACGACAGGTATGGAAAATAATAAAAAGAGGAAAAAGTATATAAATTTATTCATGAAAATATGATTTGTAATATTTCCGGGTAATTACAGAATTTCCTTAACACTTTTTATGACGGCATCAATTACTTTGTTTACCTGTTCGTCAGTCAAAGTATAATATACCGGTAATGAAATTTCCCTTGAATAGTTGTCATAAGTAACAGGATAATCTTTGATATTATAGCCGCATTCCCGGTAATAGGTCAAAAGCGGTAAAGGGATGAAATGCACGTTAACCGCCACTTCCCGTTCAAATATCCTTTCAATAATCCAGTCCCGTTGTTCTTCACTGATATTGCGAATCCTTAAAGGATAAAGATGAAAAGAAGAAGTTCTGTCAGCGGAATTATATTCGGGAAGTTGAAAACGGGGATCACGGGAAAAAGCGTCCGAATAACGGTCGAAGATCGTCTTTCTTCTCGGGATCATTTCACTATCGTACCGTGCGAGTTCCACCAGTCCGATTGCAGCCTGGATATCCGTCATATTGCATTTGTAACCGGCTTCCAGCACGTCATATTTCCAATTACCCACCTGAAGTTTGGATAAAGCGTCTTTACTCTGTCCATGTAAGGATATACGGCAAAAATCACGGTATAACTTTTCCTGATCGAACCGGGAAGGAAGGTTCAGGCAAATAGCGCCGCCTTCGGCGGTAGTGAGATTTTTAACCGCATGAAATGAGAAAACCGATATATCGGTAAGGGCTCCCGACTTTTTCCCTTTGTAGGTTGCTCCGAACGAATGGGCGGCATCCGCCATAACAAGAATACGCCCCAATGATTCCTGCTCAGGAGTAGCGGCACGAAAAAGCGATTTGATGTCCGGACTTTCCACAAGTGCATTGATCCCGTCGTAATCACAGGGATAACCCGCAATATCCACCGGCACGATCACTTTTGTCCGGGATGTAATGGCTTTCCTTATATTTTCGACATTGACCGTAAAATCATCCCCGATATCTACCATAACCGGTTTTGCCTTACAGTGGATCACCACATTGGCCGTGGCACAATAGGTATAAGCGGGAATAATGACTTCATCTCCTTCCGACACACCGAACCAGCGCAGTATCAGTTCCAGTCCGGCCGTAGCGGAATTAAGGCAGATGACAGTTGAAATACCGCAGTATTCCGCTATTTTCTTTTCAAATTCCTTGGTCTTCGGACCGGTTGTAATCCATCCTGAACGCAATACGTTATTAACGGCATCTATAACTTTTTCGTCAATACGGGGAGGGGAAAACGGGATCAGCATCGGTTAATCGGCTTTTTGGAGTTTCTTCTTTTTATTGTCTTTCGAAAGCTTGGATAGTTCATCTATATTAGCAGCAAAAGTAATATAATTCGGCACTGCTCCCACGGCATAATGGGCACGTGAAAATCCCACCCTGATTGAATGGATATTGATCATAAAACCATAGGAAAATCCGGCCATGGAACCTTTTTGTGCTATTTTCATTTCCTGTCTCCGGTTGTGGTTATAAGCCACATGCAGGGAGAAATATTTACTTGGTTCAATTTCCAATCCGAAAACGATATGTCTGAAAAAATTATCAAAAAACCGGGATGCTGAGGAAGGATATTTGATTTCCCCGGTCAGGCCGTCTTGTTCAAGGAAAGGATCATGTTCTCCGCGGTAAGCCATATCCCATCTATACAAAGAATGGAGGGAAATATGGTACCTGACCGGCAGATAAGCGAAACGCTGGGAAAACGCCAGTTGAATATCAAAAGGCAATCTTTCATAATTCCCGGGAGTAAAAGGTTTGATTTGGGTTCCTATATTTTTAAACAAAAGGCTAAGTGATATTCTTTTTTCCGGATTATAATAACTTCCTGCCACATCAGCCGCTATACCGAAGGAAGAATAAGTTTCATAATGGGAAAATACGGTCTTGAGATTGGCTCCGATGCTGAAACCTTTATCGAGATAACGCCCCCACCCTATGGTTAGCGCATAATCGCCGGCAGTAAAATCTCCGGTCTCTTCTCCATAAATGTCAGTCCCTTTAAATTTCCCATATCCTACGTAGCGCATCTCAACGGCAAAACTACCGGCCTTTTTAAAAGTGTGGGAATAGAGGGCGGAACCATAAGCCACATTGGAAAAATAATCGGTAAAATTGACGGCTAATGAATTATGGTGATCGGCACTTATATAGGAAGGGTTCTGGATGATCGTGGTAGGATCATCGTCATGCACGGATATCAGATTCCCTCCTAATCCGGCCACCCTGTTTGAATAACTGAAATCCAGCAATCTGTAAACGTTCCTTCCGCCGAGTTGGGCATTCGCCTGGAAGACAAGCAGTGCCAGAATAAATATAATGATAATCCGTTTACTCATAAAATTATATTACAGAAAGCAAAGATACGATTAATTGTGAATTTCGAACAGCGTTATAATCTTATATATTAAAGAAGCCGCCAGTACGTCGGAACTCTTGTCATAAGGCTGCGGACAAAGTTCCACCACATCAAAACCGACTATTTTTTTATTTTTAAACAACAATTCCAGGAATTGTAACACATCATACCATAGGAGGCCTCCCGGCAAAGGAGTTCCCGTAAACGGAACGATGGAAGGATCAAAACCGTCAAGGTCGACAGTCAGGTACACGTGGTCGGTTAACCTGTCGACGGCTTTTTGCATCCATTCTTTATTTTGATGGGTCACATGGGCATAAAATACATTTTCATCGATTATATATTGTTTTTCGTCACTGCAGACGCTCCTGATCCCAACCTGCACTACCTTCGCATTTTCCTGGGCACGACGCATGACGCAGGCATGGTTATACGGAGATCCGTGGTAATCGTCCCTCAAATCCGCATGCGCATCGATCTGGAGAACCGAAAGATCAGGGTAATGTTCGCTCAAAGCACGTATGGCACCAATAGAAACCGAGTGCTCTCCGCCCATAATACCAATCGTTTTATTTAAGGAAAGGAAATGCTTAACCCGTTCGAATACTCCTTTCACCATACTTTCGGGAGAAGAAAAATCAAAACGGTAGTGGTCGGTGTAAATACCAGCCGTATATGCTTCTTTATCGTACATCACATCATATAATTCCAGACTGTCGGAAGCGTCCAGTATGGCCTGCGGACCTTTATCGGCACCTTTCATAAATGTACTCGTACCGTCGTAAGGAACCGGCAATAAAACATATTTAGCATTTTCTAAACTGTAATACCGTTCCTCCATATCTAAAAAATGATCCATGTGATCTACCATAATTATGATCCATTAAAAATTAATAATGTTTTTATTTTAAATCCGGGATTCGAAAACTAAATACTCATTCAATAACGTGAAAGTTGAAATTTCAGTATTTTTGCGATTCATAAAAAAACAGTCGTGGCAATCAAATTTACAAGGCATATTCTACATAACGGATTGAGGTTAATTATCCATGAAGATAAAACAACGCCTCTCGCATCATGTAATATAGTTTATAATGTGGGTTCCCGGGATGAAGATCCGCATCTTACCGGTATGGCGCACTTATTCGAACATTTTATGTTTTGCGGCTCGAAAAATGTACCGGATTACGATTATTACCTGCAACGGATCGGTGCTTCCAACAACGCCTATACTTCCCAGGATCTCACTCATTACTACATCACTTTACCTGCCAATAACCTGGAATCGGCGCTCTGGCTCGAATCGGACCGCATGCTTGAACTTGCTTTCGAACAAAAGCAACTGGATATTCAAAAACAGGTAGTGATCGAAGAGTTTAAGGAAAACTTTTTAAACAGGCCTTTCGGCAGCCTCTGGATGGATTTTAACGGGTTGCTTTATAAAACCCATCCATACCAATGGCTTCCCATCGGAAAAAAGATATCCCATATTGAAAAAGTGAATATGGATTTGATGCGGGATTTTTATTATAAATTTTACCGGCCCAATAATGCTGTGATCGCTATTTCGGGTAATGTGGAAACGACGGAGGTTATACGACTGGTTGAAAAATGGTTCGGGGATATTCCGCGGGGAGAAGAGATCATTAAAATATATCCGGAAGAAAATCCACAGGAGGAAGCGCGCCTGCGGATAATGGAGGATAATGTTCCTTACGATCTGCTGGTAAAAGGATGGTTGATGTGTAAAAGAACCAGTCCGGATTTTTATACTTACGACCTTATATCGGATCTTTTCGGATCGGGAAGGTCGTCTTATCTTTATAAGAGGTTTGTCACGGACGAACATCTCTTTACCAATATTTCATGCCACATTTCCGCAACTTTTGATCCGGGTTATTTGGTGATTATGGGAACTCCCGCCGACGGCGTTTCACCGGAAAAAGCCAATACCTCTTTAAGTCAATATCTTGAAGAATTCAATTATACGGACCGTCTTCAACATGAACTGCAAAAAGTAAAAAATAAGGTCGAATCTGTTCTACTCAATAATGAGATCAAGGTAGAGGACAGGTCTTCCATGCTTGCCATCTCGGAAACTCTTAGCAGTATTGAAGATTTTGAGAACGACAGGGAGAAATATTTCCAGGTAAAAGAAGAGGATATCAGGGAAGTCACAAGAAAGTTATTCCGTCCCGAAAAGGCTAATACCCTGCTCTATAAACGTCAAAGCCAATCCGGATGTGCATAAGGAAGTTCTTCAAGGTCGAACTGTCCTTTGTGCCTTCCACGCATGCCGTAATAGAATTTTCTGATTTCATTTAAATCGCTTTCCACATCTCCGGTCGGATAGAAAACTCCGCCTATTCCTCCTTTTCTCGAACGGTAATCCAAATAACCTAACGCGATTGGGACACCGGCTTCCTGGGCGATATAATAAAACCCTTTTTTCCATTTGGGATTCCGTTTACGGGTACCTTCGGGAGAAATCAGAAGCGCTACCCTGTCCTTTTGGGTGATAAGATTGGCCGCATATAAAGGAAATTTAACCGCATGCTTCCGGTTTACCGGCACACCTCCCAACTTTTTTAAAATGGGCCCCAAAGGCCACCAAAACATCTCGCTCTTAATCAGAAAAAGTGTATTGACGCCCATCATATTCAATGCCATTCTTCCAACCACAAAATCCATCATACTGGTATGGGGTGCAAATAAAAGTACACATTTGTCTGCCTCCGGAGGAATGTTAACCGTATCTATCTTATATCTAAATAGCTTTAATATAAAAGCGTTTATTCTTTTCATAATCCCAATAAAGATTTTACCGCTACATACGGAATATCGCCTCTTACCCGAATAACATGGATTTTACGAACCCGTAATTCAGTTGCAAAAATAAAACCTTTCTTCATAATTGCAACATAAATTATCATGAATCAGGATTCCATAAGTAATTCACCGGTTTCATTTACGGTTAAAACTGCTTTCTGTCCCAGTCTTAAGGCCAGGTTCCGGCTTTCATGTCCCGACGGAAAACCGAAGCATACAGGAATATCCGATTCACTACAATATTGCGTTATAATTTCTTCGGCATTGCTCCCGTAAGGGATTTTATTATCATGCATCTGCGACATACCACCTATGACCAGTCCTGCCAGTTTGTCCAGTTTTCCGGTTCTTTTCATGTTCATCATCATCCGGTCGATATGGTAAAGGTATTCATCAAGATCTTCAAGAAACAGGATACAATTATCGGTATCTATATCGGAAGAAGAACCCAGTAACGAATATAGAATGGAAAGATTTCCCCCGATCAGTTTTCCTTCAGCCGTACCCTTTATATTAAACGAATGCGGTCCGGTATGGTAGACGAGAGTTTTTCCCATGAGCGCTTCAATCATCGATCCGGCATTTTCTTCAACGGAACATCCCGTTTTAAAATTCACAGGCATGGTACAATGCAGTGTAGATATTCCATAATTCCGGTATATATGAGAATGGAAAACCGTGACGTCGCTATAACCGCATATCCATTTGGGACGGGATTTAAAACCGGAAAAGTCCAATCGGTCTATTATCCTTACGGATCCGTAACCTCCTCTTGCACAAAGTATGGCTTTCACGGCAGGATCGTCTATCATAGCCTGAAAATCTTCCGTTCTTTCGATATCAGTACCGGCATATTGATGATGGGAAGCAAACAGATGGTCTGCCAGTTTGACTTTAAAACCGTTCTTTTCCAGAAAATTCACGGCGGGTTCCACATCTTCACCGGATATTTTATGCGCCGGCGCGGTTATCCCGATAGTGTCACCCTTCTGAAGGTATGGAGGTATCATAAAACTTATTATTGATGAAATCTGGATTTTAATATGGCTTCGGTCATTTCCCTTAATTTTTTACGATTCGGACTATTCTTTATATGGCGGGGAATTTCCGTTAATTTCTGATTGGCGTAATAGCCGCCCGTTTTCCCTTCCATTTCAGGAGATAAGGCCAGATAAAGCATGGTCGCAGCCCCTTTTTCCGGTTTACGTATTACAGGCCGGAAAAACCAGTCGCAACTTTTATCGATGATCCGGTTTCCCATCCGGATAATATTGGTACTGACGATGCCCGGGTCGGCACAATTAATGGTGATATTCTTCTCTTTCAGAATCTCCGCATAATCAAGGGTAAAATATACCAATGCCCTTTTTGAGGCGGAATAAGAAACAAAACGATTAAATAGCCGGCTGTCGACCGCTTCGAAAAAAGTATCCGAAACTTCAAACCATCTATAAGACAAGGAAGCCATATTCACGATACGGGCCCCGTTTGACATTAACGGAATAAGCTTTCGGGTGAGATAATAATGCCCCAGGTAATTCACACCGGCTGAAATTTCGATATCATCTTCCGTCAAATCCGGTTTGTGAGGTAAAACACCTGCATTATTAAGTAATAAATGTATCCCGGTATGAGTACCGTATATTTTTTCAATGAAAGCATTAATTGATTTTGAAGAGGCTAAATCTAAAGGATAGACCTGCACGGAAGAAGCAGTTTCATTCCGTATCTCTTGGCAGATTGAAGTTGCCCGGTGAATATCCCTGCAAGCCATGATCACCTCATATCCTTCCCGAGCCAGTGTCCGTGTAATAACACGACCCATTCCTCCATCCGCTCCTGTTACGATCGCAACTTTTTTTTTCATCACGGAATGATAGCTCTATGTGACCCCGGCGGGATTCAAACCCACAACCTTCAGAACCGGAATCTGACATTCTATTCAATTGAACTACGGGGCCGGTTTTCGAGTGCAAAAATAAAAAAAAACTCTTTCCGATTTTATATATACAAATAAGTTGTTGTCTTTTTATTTCCACAGATCAATTTAATGCTCCCCGAATGTGCAAAGCTGTCATAATTTCTGTCATTTTAACAGCGTTTTATTGTCATTTTTACAGAAAAAATTTGTCAAATTGTCAAAAAATGTCATATTTATTAATTAATTTGGATTAAATTTGAACTTGGCATGTTTATTGTTTGTAGTTTTGGCAGTAACAAAACAAAATAAAATGACTCCAAACAACAATCTAATCGAAAGAGCATTAGGATACGACCAAGGTCTACGCCAATATGCTTATTCATTGACACTTAACCATGACGATGCCAATGATTTGCTTCAAGACACCTACTTAAAAGTTCTTCAGAATTGTGATTATTATAAAGATGACACTAATCTCAAAGCGTGGGTCTATACCATTATGAAAAACACTTTCATTAATAATTACAGAAGAAAGCAACGTTCTAAAATAATTGTTGAGCAAAATGAAGATCTTTACCACCTGAATAATTACGTATCCAGTCCTTCCGACAGTGCAGATATGAATTTCTACGTTAAAGACATCAATGAGAAGATTTTGGAGAAAAAAGAAGATCAGCGGAAACCTTTTGAGATGTTTCTTGACGGATTTAAATACCAGGAGATCGCAGATGAAATGAATATTTCAATAGGGACCGTTAAAAGCCGTATCTTCTTCACCAGAAAGAAATTAATGGAAGATCTTAAAGATTATGTTACGCCTACCTATCCTCAACAGGTAGAAATCCCCCAGTAAAGAATAATAGAAATAATACCAATTATATGTAAAGATGCTGAAAAGCATCTTTTTTTTATGTCTTTACATTTACCGGGATATGATTTCGCTTTTAATGGGAAATCTATTTTACAAAACAACTCATCTCTTACTTTAAAGTAAATCCGCTCAGCGGTATGGAATCTTATCTGTTATAAACTTAATCTACATTATAAAAAGCATTATGAAGATTCAATTGGCAGGTTAGTGGTAAAATCAATTTTACCAAAACAACTAAAATCTGTGACCACTTTGATGATAAAATCCGCTCAGCGATATGGAATCGTCTCTGTTAAAAGCTTAATCGAAAGTATAAAAGCACTATGAAGATATAAAAGGATAATTAAAGATATAAAAAAGGTTCATGAAATTCATGAACCTTTACAATAACGATAGTAGTTTTTAGTATACTGCTATACTTTCTCTTTGTACCGGTATCGGACTTTCCCTCAAAGATTTCCTTAACTCCCTTGAAGCTTTGGCATTCTTGATACCTCTTCCGAGAGCCGTAAATACATCTGCCAAATAGACAGCACCTCCAAGACCTATACAGGCATATCCTATGTAACGGAAAGTATTACTGTTATTTACGTGTCTTTGATTATTGTCAGATCCCGTAGGATGTTTCCTTGCTTCTTTTATTTCATTATCATAAGCGAAATAACTTACCAAAGCTCCGGCTCCGAAAACTAAGAACAGAGGTAGCGTCACCCATCCTTTTTGGCCCTGGGTGGCAGCTAAATTTCCTGAACCCGGGATGATCATGGAATACAACATTGCCTCGGGACCTACAGTCCTGAATTTTCTGAGATTCACATCCGTATAACTCATTTTATTTAAATTCTTCTGTTTGATATCGAAAAAGTAAGTTCCTGTATGATGTCCTTCCCGTTCAAGGAATGAAGTGATGGCAGAAAGATCTGCCGGATTGTCACTGTCGGTCCTCATTAGCATACGGGCATCGTTTCTCCTGAATTTCGCTTCTTTGGTAGACCAGCTGAAGTCAACTCCGATAGTAGATTGTGAAGCAACCATGATACCGTCCTTTCTGCTGGGCGTAAGAGTGCTGGAAGTAGATAATTCCCTTAAGAAATGGGTAAACTGACGTTTGAGCTTTTTGTTGGATTTGGCATATAATTCTCCGCCGTTATATTCATAGCTCGTGCGGTTGACACCGGAGGTATCATAACGGATATAAAAATTAAAATCGATACGTCCGGAATCATTTTCTGTCGCATATTTATTTAACTCCGAACCAATCTGACCCAAAGTAGATGAAAAGGCCCTGGGATTTGTGGTCCTGAAATCATAAATCCTGTTAGAACGTGCTGAAGAGTACCTGTTCCTGGAATCGGTTTGTTTAAGACGGTTTTTAGCGTTCCAGTTATTAGGATCAAGGGAAAGGATTTCAGCATAAACTGCATTGGCGGCCGAATACTGTTCCTGAGCAACCAAAGACTCCGCGATCCTGTTCAAACGGGAAATCTGATCCCATTTTGCGTCATCCCTATTCATATCTCTTCTTTCTGACCTATCGTCATCCTTGCGGTCCCTTCTATCAGAAGATTTTGAATCCATTTCATAACGTGACGATTTTGCCGATCTTCCTGAAGCGGCCATAATTGTACCGTCGGAATCATACGAATATTCCTGACCATAATAGCCCGGAGCATATTGACCTTGTCCGTAACTATAATTTTGACTACCATAACCGTAAGGGTTGTATTGATACTGACCGAATTGGTTATACCGGTTATGCTGGCCATACTGACCTTGCCCATAACTATAGTTTTGGTTACCATAACCATAGGGATTGTATTGATATTGACCGAACTGATTATATCGATTATCCTGACCATACTGACCTTGTCCGTAACCATAACTTTGGTTACCATAACCATAGGGATTGTATTGATATTGACTGAACTGATTATATCGATTATCCTGGCCATACTGACCTTGTCCGTAACCATAGCTCTGATTACCCTGATCATACGGGTCTTGCTGATATTGACCGGATTGATTATTACGGTTGTCCTGGCCCGAACGGTTCATTTGAGATGAATAACCTTGTTGAGAATATCCCTGTCCGTAATTATAGTTTTGATTATTCCGGTCAAACTGATTTTGTTGGTTTTGATTATACCAATTGTTTTGATTATCATCATTATATCGATCTTGCTGATTTTGGCGGGATTGATTCCGGTTATTCTGACCCGAACGATTCATATCAACGGACATCGCCTGTTGAGGCTGGCCCTGGCTATAGTTATAATCCTGCCCATATTGATTATATTGACCTGATTGCCTTTGTTGTTGGTTTTGATTATTCCAATTGTTTTGATTATTATCATTATATCGATCTTGCTGATTTTGGCGGGATTGATTATTCCGGTTATTCTGACCTGAACGGTTCATATCTGTGGACATCGCCTGTTGGGATTGTCCCTGGCCATAGTTATAATCCTGATTATTTTGATTATATTGACCTTGTTGACTGTTCCGATTGTTTTGGTTATTCCGGTCATATTGATTTTGGTTTTGCCAGGATTGATTACTTCGGTTGTCCTGACCTGAGCGGTTCATATCTGTGGACATCGCTTGCGATTGTCCCTGGCCATAGTTATAACCCTGATTATTTTGATTATATTGACCTTGTCTATTTTGATCGTTCCAATTGTTTTGGTTATTCGGATTGTTTTGACCTGAACGATTCATATCTGTAGACATAGCTTGTTGCGATTGTCCCTGGCCATAATTATAATCCTGATTATTTTGATTATTTTGACCTTGTTGATTTTGATTATTTCGGTTGTTTTGATTATTTCGGCTATCCTGACTTGAACGGTTCATATCTGTGGACATCGCCTGTTGAGATTGTCCCTGGTTATAGTTATAATCCTGAATATTTTGACCTTGTTGCTGATTTTGATCATTCCGGTTATTTTGGTTATTCCGGCTATCCTGACCTGAACGGTTCATATCTGTGGACATCG